>NZ_JBEXPJ010000142.1:0-23521 GCF_040611995.1 Lentzea sp. NPDC006480 | reverse complement strand
GGCATCGGCTGCTCGCCGCGCACGACGACGGTGCCCCGCAACATCTCCCGCAACGCGGCGGTGTTCTGCTCGAAGTGCTCCTCGGGACCGGCCGCGACGCCGCGCAGCATCCAGCGCGGCCCGTCGACGCCGACGAACAGGATCTGCACGCCCTGGTTGCGCGCGGTGATCTCCTCGCCCCACTCGCCGTTCTCGCGGTTGATCCGGGCGCCGTCCTCCTTGAGGCCCTGGATCAGCTCGGCGCCGACCTCTTTCCACAGCCCGCCCGACTTCGGCGCGGCGAACGCGCTCACCGTCAGCTGGCCAACGGACGTGAGGACGTGCACCGCGCGCACGGAACCGGTCTCCTGGTCCATCTCGACCTGCAGCTGGGCCTCGTCCGGCATCGGCAGCTGCACCGATCCCAGGTCGAGGCGCTGCACGTCGTCATGGGGCGCCACGGTCGAGTCCCACGGGCCGTCGACGTCCTCGTCGAAAGCCTCGTCGTGCTCCGCACCGGTGTCGACCGACCCCGCGGAGTGACGACCGCGCTTGCGGCGCCTTCCGAACATGCCCCTACCCCTCTGTCTTCATACGGGCGAGCACCACGTGCCCACCGGTCGAGCCGTAGCCTCCCGCACCGCGTTCCGTCTCCGGCAGCTCGGTCACCTCGTGGAACACCGCGTGCTCGACGCGTTGCACGACGAGCTGGGCGATCCGGTCACCGCGCGACAGCACGATCGGCTCCCGCAGATCATGGTTCACGAGGCAGACGCGGATCTCACCGCGGTAGCCGGAGTCGATCGTGCCGGGCGTGTTGACCACGCTCAAGCCGACCCTCGCGGCCAGTCCGGAACGGGGGTGCACGAACCCTGCGTACCCGGTCGGGAGCGCGATCGCGACACCGGTGCCGACGACGGCGCGCTCTCCTGGTGGAATGACCACGTCCGACGTGGTGACCAGATCGGCGCCCGCGTCGCCGGGACGGGCGTAGGCGGGCACGGGAACCCCCGGATCGAGCCGGGTCAGCAACACCTCGACGCTGGACACGGCGGGCGAGATTACCCTGACGACGTGAGTGAGACTGCCTTGACCGCCACTACAACCTTCCGCGAGCGCCTGTACGTGACGCCGTGGATCTGGCCTCTGCCGCTGCTGGCCGCCGGGCTGCTGGCCGCCGAGGTGCACATGGGCTTCCCCGGTGTCCGGTCCTGGCTGCCGTACCTGATCCTGCTGCCGCTGACGGCCGTGCTGATCTGGAAGATGGGGTCGGCGAAGGTCGAGGTCTCCGGCGGTGAGCTCAGGGCCGGCGACGCCCACATCCCACTGGACCTGCTCGGCGACGTCGAGATCATCGCGCCGCAGGACCGGCGCAAGGCCATGGGCCCGCACCTCGACCCGGCCGCGTACGTCGTGCACCGCGGCTGGGTGAAGCCGCTCGTGCGCGTGCGGGTGAACGACCCCGACGACCCGACGCCGTACTGGATGATCAGCACGCGGCGCCCGGAGGCCCTCGTCGCCGCGATCAAGTCCTGAAGAACACAACTGGGCGCCACCCGTGCGGGTGAGCGCCCAGTGTTTCTTGGTTTCTTGGCGGATTGTTCGCTTAGGCGCAGTCCCGGCAGATGTACACGCCGTTGTTGTCCTCTGCGAGCCTGCTGCGGTGGTGCACCAGGAAGCACTTCGAGCACGTGAACTCGTCGGCCTGCTTGGGCAGGACCTTGAACGTGAGCTCCTCACCGGACAGATCGGCGCCGGGCAGCTCGAAGTTCTCCGCGCTCGCATCCTCGTCGACGTCCACGACGCCGGACTGCGTCTCGTTCCGCCGGGCCTTCAACTCCTCGAGGGAGTCCTCAGCGAGTTCGTCCGCCTCGCTGCGACGCGGCGCGTCGTAGTCGGTCGCCATCTTCTTCACCCCTGCGGTCTACGGAGACTGTTCGTGTCGCTGGTTAACGCTCCAGCGACCTCTTTTGTGCCCCACGTCAAGGTGACGTAGGTCTCTCACACCCGCGGGCCAAGCCAACCCCCGTGGCGTGACCACCGGCTTGATCCACATGTGTGCGGAGCGCGCAGAGGGTAGCTCATTGCCCGAGTGACTCGACATCGGGTTACCCCTTACCGACCGGACGGGTGACACAACCTTTGTACGCTGGACCGATACCCTGTGCGGGAGCGCTTGAACCTCGGCGTGCAACCTGACGCCGGGCCGGTACCGTCCTGACTGTGGGCAATCAGGCCGGTGCGGTGGGTCACGTACGCCGAGGCGCGCGTCAGCCGGGCAGGGCCTAGGCTGATCAGCAGGGGACGAACACGGGGAGGGCTTCGGACGTGGGACCCGCATCGGGAAGCTTGACGCCCTACAAGCGGCGTCGGCCCGTGCCCGCGCTCGTTCTGTTCGCGTTGCTGCTGGTCAGCTCCGTGTTCGTGTGGGTGAAGGTGCTCGGCGGCGCGAGCGACGTGGACGCGGCCATCAAGTGCAACGCGCCAGGTCACGTGACCGGTGCCACCACCGCCACCCCGGACGGCACGCCGACGGCTCCTCCGCCGCCGCTGGGCACGGTGCTGGAACACGACGCGCTCGACCGCACCAGCCCGCTGCCGGTCGGCGAGGTCAACTTCAAGGTCGTCAACGCCTCGACGCAGCGCAACCACGCCAAGACCATCGCGACGCAGCTCACCGAGCTCGGCCTCAAGCAGGCGGCCGACCCCGGCAACGACCCGATCTACCCGGCGGGCGACATGGGCTGCCGCGGCCAGATCCGCTTCGGCGCGCCCGGCTCGTCGGCCGCGCGCACGCTGTCGTTGCTGGAGCCGTGTCTGGAACTGGTGCGCGACGACCGCCAGGACGCCACCGTCGACGTCGCGCTGGGCAAGAAGTTCGACGAGGTCAAGCCGAACAGCGACGCCCGCAAGGTGCTGGAGCAGCTCAAGGAGTGGGCGGACCAGCAGCCGGACCAGCAGGGCGGTCAGGTCGCCGCAGCGGCCCCGCCGACGCTGAACCCGGACAACCTGTCCGGCGCGCGCGACGTGACCTGCTGACGGTTCGCCCGGTTCTCGCTACCTTGCCCCCATGGGGGTAGATCTTCTTTCGGACGAGCGCGTCCTGTGGCAGGGCTCGCCCGCACATCGATCGGTGTTCCTGCGCTCGGACCCGAGGTGGATGCGGTTCAGCCTCAAGTTCAACGCGGCCGTGTTCCTGCTCCTGACGGTGGTCGCGGGCCTGCTCAACCTGGGGCTGGGTGTGGTCGACGGCTGGTCGGTCACGTTCGGCGCCGGCATGTTCGCCGTGTCCACGGCTCTCTACTTCACCGAACCGTTCGCCTGGCGCTTCCTCACGCTGCGCCGCACGACCTACTACGTGACCGACCAACGCGTCGTGTCCGTGCACGGCCGGCGAGCGCGGTCGACGCGGCTCGACGAGATCGACACCCTCGCGTTCACGGAGGACCAGGACGGCTCCGGATACCTGCGGCTCGACCGGCGGTACCTGCCCGACGGGTTCGGGCAGAGCCGGGTCGCGGAGCTGATCCACGTGCCCGACGTGCGTGAAGTCGCCAACCTGCTGTCCACGTTGACTGGACGAACGCCCATCAACATTGACTGAATCAACGTCGATGTTGATTCAGTCAATCTCCTGTTGATTCAGTCAATGTCGGTGTTGATCCAGGCGTTGATTCAGACCTTGCCGAAGCCGGACTCGACGAGCGCGCTGTACATGGCGTCCGCGATGCCCGGAGCGGCCGCGAACGTCGCGTCCTCCCCCAGTTCGGGAGACGACCCCGGCAGCCGCACGACCGCGCCGGCCTCGGCGGCGATCAACCCACCGGCCGCCCAGTCCCACCGGCCCAGCGCGTGCTCGGCGTAGGCGTCGAGCCGGCCGGCGGCCACCGAACACAGATCGAGCGACGCCGCACCGGCGCGACGCAGATCACGCACCCGAGTCGCCATCGCCGCCCAGGCGTCGGCCTGACGCTGCCGCCGCTCCGCCCGGTACGCGAACCCGTACCCCAGCAAGGACAGCGACAGATCCGTCGTGGCGGAAACGTGCAACGGCGAACCATCCAGGAACGCGCCGTGGCCACGAGCGGCGGTCCACACGCGTCCGGTCGCGGGCTCCACCACGGCGCCGGCGACGGACTCGCCGTCGAGCTGCGCCGCGATCGACACCGAGTACCAGGGGATGCCGTAGAGGTAGTTGACGGTGCCGTCGATCGGGTCGACGACCCAGGTCAGCCCCTCGACGACGGTTCCGCCCTCCTCCTCGCCGAGCACCGGCTCGCCGGGGCGCAACTCGGACAGACGCGTCCGGACGAGTTGTTCTGAGGCACGGTCGGCCTCGGTCACAACGTCGGTCGAAGTGCTCTTCGTGTCGAACGAGATGACGGCGGAAGCACGCATGCGCTGAACAAGTGCGCCTGCTTCCCGTCCGATGGCCGTCGCGATGTCGACGAGTGGCCGGGGATCGAACACGACCGGTTCCCTCCTGCGTCACTAGCACGGGACTATCGGAGAACGTCAGGCTAATGTCTGCGCACCACGGTTACTGAATCGAAGCCAGCAGGATCGAGTAGGAAGGACCACGGGGATGGGCATCACCCGCGGGTTCGGTGTGGACATCGGCGGCTCCGGCGTCAAGGGCGGCCTGGTCGACCTCGAAGCAGGAGCACTGGACGGCGAACGCATGCGGATCCCCACGCCCCAGCCGTCGACGCCCGAGGCGGTGGCCGAGGTCGTCGCCGAGATCGTCGAGAAGTTCCAGTGGGACGGACCGGTCGGCATCACGCTCCCCTGCGTGGTCAAGCACGGTGTGGCGCTGAGCGCGGCGAACGTCGACAAGGGCTGGATCAACTGCGACGCGCAGACGCTCTTCGCGGAGCGCCTCAAGCGCAAGCCCGAGGACATCGTCGTGATGAACGACGCGGACGCGGCCGGCATCGCGGAGATGTCGTTCGGCGCGGGCGTCGGCAAGGACGGGACCGTGGTGCTGCTGACGTTCGGCACGGGCATCGGCAGCGCGGTGTTCCTCGACGGCAAGCTCGTCCCGAACACCGAGTTCGGGCACCTGCAGGTCGACGGGCACGACGCCGAGTCGCGCGCGGCCGCCTCCGTGAAGGAGGAGAAGGGCCTGTCCTGGGAGGAGTGGACGCCCAGGGTCACGCGCTACATCAACGTGCTGGAGGACCTCATCTGGCCCGACCTGGTGATCGCGGGCGGTGGTGTGAGCAAGAAGGCGCACAAGTGGCTGCCGTTGCTCGAAGTGCGCACTGAAGTAGTTGCTGCTGCACTGAAGAACGACGCG
Source organism: Lentzea sp. NPDC006480 (assembly GCF_040611995.1). Taxonomy (NCBI): domain Bacteria; kingdom Bacillati; phylum Actinomycetota; class Actinomycetes; order Pseudonocardiales; family Pseudonocardiaceae; genus Lentzea; species Lentzea sp. NPDC006480. The sequence continues at coordinate 18,243 of NZ_JBEXPJ010000142.1, read as the reverse complement.
GGCATCGTCGGTGCCGCCTGGGCCGCCGCACACGGTGTGCGCCCGTAGCTCTGGTCGACACCGAAACGTGTCCGACCGGTTCTAGCTGGGACAACGCAGGTAGGAGCGCCCCGAACGACCTCGGGGCGCAACACCGCGTCACCGACGTCGTTACAATGGAACGCACACCCGCCAAGCAAGATCGGCGGGGAGATCCCCTGAACTCTGGCGACCGAGGTTTCGCGCCCTCTGGTCCGCCTTGAACGACCGTCGCGAAAGGGCGTACGTGGCAGCCGCAGAAACCGCAACCCGACGCTCCAGCTCCGCCGCGAGCGCCGCCAAGACGACCAAGGCGACCGCGGCCGGCGAGGCCGAGGAGAAGCCGAAGCGCAAGACGACCGCTGCGGCAGCGAAGAAGCCCGCAGCCGCCGCCAAGGCGCCGCGCAAGACGGCCGGCAAGGCCGATCCTGCCGCGAAGGGCACCGCCAAGAAGGACGGCGAAGAGCCCGAGGACATGGAAGGCGCTCCGGGCGCCGAGGACCTGGCCGAGGACGTCGAGATCGTCGACGAGCCGATCGTGGACGAGCCGGAGGAGGCGGAGGACCCCGAGAACAAGGGTGACTTCGTCTGGGACGAGGAGGAGTCCGAGGCCCTGCGCCAGGCGCGCAAGGACGCGGAGCTCACCGCCTCGGCCGACTCCGTTCGCGCCTACCTCAAGCAGATCGGCAAGGTCGCCCTCCTCAACGCCGAGGAGGAGGTCGAGCTCGCCAAGCGCATCGAGGCGGGTCTCTACGCCGCCGAGCGCGTGCGCCGCTCCGAGGAAGAGGCGGAGAAGCTCACCCCGCAGATGCGGCGTGACCTCCGCTGGATCGTCCGCGACGGCGAGCGCGCCAAGAACCACCTGCTCGAGGCGAACCTCCGTCTCGTCGTCTCGCTGGCCAAGCGCTACACCGGCCGCGGCATGGCGTTCCTGGACCTGATCCAGGAGGGCAACCTGGGTCTGATCCGCGCGGTCGAGAAGTTCGACTACACCAAGGGCTACAAGTTCTCCACGTACGCCACCTGGTGGATCCGGCAGGCGATCACCCGCGCGATGGCCGACCAGGCCCGCACCATCCGCATCCCGGTGCACATGGTCGAGGTCATCAACAAGCTCGGTCGCATCCAGCGCGAGCTGCTCCAGGACCTGGGCCGCGAGCCCACCCCGGAGGAGCTCGCCAAGGAAATGGACATCACGCCCGAGAAGGTGCTGGAGATCCAGCAGTACGCGCGTGAGCCCATCTCGCTGGACCAGACGATCGGCGACGAGGGCGACAGCCAGCTCGGCGACTTCATCGAGGACTCCGAGGCCGTCGTCGCGGTCGACGCCGTCTCGTTCACGCTGCTGCAGGACCAGCTGCAGTCCGTGCTCGCGACGCTGTCCGAGCGCGAGGCGGGCGTCGTCCGCCTGCGCTTCGGCCTCACCGACGGCCAGCCGCGCACGCTGGACGAGATCGGCCAGGTCTACGGCGTCACGCGTGAGCGCATCCGCCAGATCGAGTCCAAGACGATGTCGAAGCTGCGTCACCCGTCGCGCTCGCAGGTGCTGCGCGACTACCTCGACTAGGTCTTCACTCAGGCATACGCAGAGATCCCCGCACCGGTTCGGTGCGGGGATCTTCTTTTTCCGGTCCGCGTTCCGGTGGCCCGCCGGCACGTCCAGGTCTACCCGTGCTCATGCCGTGACCAGGCGTGATCGGACGCATGCGAAAGATGAGTACCCATGTACTCATGTGCCGCCTGTGCATCCGCGACAGCATCAGTGTGTGGCTGTGCCGGAGGGGTGCACAGGGACAGTTCCGGAGATCGGAACGAGGGGGCTGAAAACATGGGCAGGTCAGTACTCGAAGGGGCTTTCTCGCTGCTGGACAAGCTGATGGACGAGGGTGAGCTGGGGCTCACGCAACTCGCCGACCGCTGCGAGATGCCGAAGACGACCGTGCACCGCCTGCTGGACCAGATGGAGGTGCTCGGCGCGGTCGAGAACGTGCGCGGCCGCTACCGCATCGGCGCGCAGATGTTCCGGCTCGGGCAGGCGTGGGAACCGGCTCCCGGCATCCTGCGGGTCGCCCGGCAACCGTTGCGCGCGTTGTCCGCGACGATCAGGACGTCGACGATCCTCGCGGTGCCGCGGCGCGACCGGGTGCTCGTGGCCGCGGCGAGCATCGTGCGCGCGGAGGACGTGGCGCGGCTGCGTCCCGGTGCCACGGTGCCGGCGGGCATGGAGTTCGTCAGCGCTCCGGTGCGCACGCCGTCCAGCAGTGTCATCGGCACCGTCTCGGCGGTGCTCGACAGCGGCCGCAGCGCCACGGCTCTGCGGGAGGCCGTGGGGCACGCCGCACGAGCGATCAGCGCGGCCCTCGCGAGCTGATCGACCGGGTTGATCGACTAGGCCGAACGGCTGTACGACCGGGAGTTTGATCACGGTCCCGCGTCCGAATCGTGGGACGTTCGTGACCTGTTCGCGGAGGGCGGACAAGGGCAACCGATATCACACTCCCGGTCGCACGCAACAGACCGAACGGCCTCAGCTTGCTGCTCCACCAGCGGGTTTCCGGTTGCTCAGCGTGCGTGTCAAGACGGTGAACCGGTGGCAAATACATGTGTGAGCCTGCTGCAGCCGGGTAAATCGCATAGTGACGCGAGTCGCCACGCACACGGGAACACTGACTATCGCCAGAACGTCTGTCAGAGTGGAGCCAGCGAGCACCGCGCACCGGCCAGGGGCGCTGTGGTCGCAGCTTGGTAAGAGGGCACCGGAACACTCCAGTTCCGTTGCCGGGACGGAGGGAGATTCATCATGACTGCAGCACTCACCCGCCCCGAGTTGACCGCTGCCGACCGCTGCGACCGCTGCGGGGCTGCTGCCCAGGTTCGCGCTTTGCTCCCGTCCGGGGGCGAGCTGCTGTTCTGCGGGCACCACGCCCGGGCGCACAGTGAGAAATTGCGCGAACTCGCTGCTGAGATTCAGCAGGGCTGACTTCCACCCCACCTAGCCGCTCGGGGCGGAGATCCTTCACGGATCTCCGCCCCCTTCGCTTTCCACGGCTGTTGCAGGGGCTGTTACAGGGCGTCCAGCACCGGTTCGAACGCGAGCTCGGCCGCACCGATCAGTTTGGCGTCCCGGCCCAGCGGCGACGTCACGATCTGCGTCCCGCCCACGGCCCGCGACACCAGACTCCGCCGCTGCACGGCAGTGCCGACGGCGTCCACCAGCGACGTCGGCAGCGCGGTGTAGAGATCGCCGAGCACCACCAGCTCCGGGCCGAGGATGTTGACGATGTTCGCGAGCCCCAGCGCCAGCCAGTCCGCGAACTCGTCCAGCGGCGACGGGTCGTCCAGCGCCCGCAGCGCCGCCACCACGGCACCGCGCGGAGCGTCGTCCGGCAGTCCTAAAGCCCGGCACAGCGCCGGTTCGCCGACCTCGGTCTCCCAGCAGCCGTCACAGCCGCAGTAGCAGCGACGGCCACCGGGACGCACGACCATGTGCCCCAGCTCGCCGACGTAGCCACCAGAGCCGCGCAACGGCTGCCCGGACAGGATGACGCCACCGCCGACACCGACGTCCGCGGAGATGTAGACCATGTCCGAGGACGCCTGGGCCGCGCCGCGCACGTGCTCCGCCAGCGCGCCGAGCTCCGCGTCGTTGCCCACCTGGACGGGCAGCTTCAGCACCGCCTCCAGGCGCTTGCCGAGCGCGACGCCCGTCCAGTGCAGGTTCGGCGCCTCGTGCACCTGGCCGTCCGAGCGCCGCACGACACCCGGTACCGACACGCCGACCCCGACCGCGGTGACGTCGAGGTCGTCGGCCATCAGGCGCGCCGACTCGACGATGTGCGTGATGACCTCTCCCGGATCACGCGTCCGGTTGTGCAGGTTCCAGCTGTCCCGCCCGAGGATCTCCCCGCCGAGGCCGACGAACCCCATCGCCACCTGCTCCACCCGCACGTCGATCGCGATGACGACCGCGGCGTGCGGCTGGGGCAGGACGAGCAACGAGGGACGGCCGGCGCCGCTGCGCTGAGCGGGCACGCGCTCGGCCACCACGCCGGCCTCGCCGAGACCGTCCACCAGGGCCTTGATCGTGCTGCGGTTGAGCCCGAGCTCAGCCGCGAGCGACGCCCTGGTGGACGGTCCGTCGACGTGCAGGCGACGCAGCAGCGCCGTCCTGTTGTGCCTGCGGATCTCGTCGGGACGGGTGCCGGAGGTTGGTCCCGTCACCGCGTCAGCGAGCCGCGGTAGCTGCCCGGCGGCGGGACAACGCGTCGACGCTCGCGGCGAGCAGCAGGACCAGTCCGGTCACGATGAACACGACCGAGGCAGGCTGATGCAGCAGGCCCATGCCGTTGCGGATGATCGCGAGCACCGCACCACCGATCACGGCGTCACGCAGCCGGCCCTTGCCGCCGAACAGCGACGTGCCACCGATGACGGCCGCACCGACCGACATCAGCAGCACGTCGCCGCCACCGGCGTTCGGGTCGACCGAGCCGACCTTCGACGAGTAGACGATCGCGCCGATCGCGGCCAGCGAGGACGCGATCACGAACACGCTCATGCGAATCCGCTCGACGTTGATACCGGCGCGGCGCGCGGCTTCCTTGTTGCCACCGACGGCGTAGATGTGGCGGCCGTAGCTGGTGCGGTCGAGCACGAACGTGCCGACCACGAGCAGCACGAGCACCAGCGGCACCACGTACGGCACGCCCTCGATCACCACGAGGTCGCTCGGCGAGCGGTTCACCGAGAGCGCGTAGGTGATGACCGCCGCCAGGATCGCGAGGGCAATGATCTTGCCGAGCACCAGCGACGTCGGCTGGGCGACCAGTCCCCTGCGCAGCCGGGAGAAGTGCCGGGTGAGCACGACCGCCGCGTAGCCGCCGACCGCGATCACGAACAACACCCAGGAGCCCGCGAAGTTCAGGTTGCCGTTGGCGACGTTGAAGATCGTGTCGTCCCGCAGACCCAGCGTGCCACCCTGACCGATGAACTGCAGCACCACACCGGTCCACACGAGGAACAGCGCCAGGGTCACCACGAACGACGGGATGCCGATCCGCGCGACCAGGAAGCCGGTGATGGAGCCGATTGCCGCGCCGACACAGACCGCGAGCAGCATCTCCAGCCACGCGTTCGCCGGGATGCCGACAGCGGCGATGATCAGTGCGATGGCCGAGAGCGCCGTACCCGCCCAGATCTTCATCAGTGCCGAGAGCACGATCGCGAGCACCAGCAGGCCGCAGAACACGTAGAACACCGTGTCGCCCATGCCGCCGAGCAGGTTGCCGTTGTGGATCAGGTGCAGTGCCATCACCGACGCCGTCACACCGGACGCGGTACCGGCGGACAGGTCGATCTCGCCGAGCAGCAGCACGAACACCAGGCCCATCGCGATGATGGTGATGCTGGCGCCCTGCTGGAGCAGGTTGGCGAGGTTGCCGAGGGTGAAGAACGTGTCGGACAGCGTGCTGAACACGATGAGCAGCACGATCAGGCCGAGCAACGCGGGCAGCGAACCGAGTTCGCCGCCGCGGACCCTGGCCCAGTAGTCGCGCACGGCCTCGCCCGTGGACTGGGAGGTCGTGTCGATGCCGAAGTCGGAGATGGCGCCCTGCTGAGGCGTCTCCTGGTCCGGCGTTTCAGTGGTGTCGGTCATGCTCGCCTCTTCGGAACTCATCAGATCGTCGCCGCCTCGGGGCGGGCGATGCCCAGGTCACCGGAACGACCGGCGGTGATCAGCTCGACCACCTGTCCGTGCGTGACGTCCTTCGACCCCACGACCGCGGCCATGCGTCCGAGGTAGAGGCACGCGATCTTGTCGGCGACCTCGAAGACGTCGTTCATGTTGTGGCTGATCAGGACGACCCCGAGGCCCTGCTCCGCGAGCCGGCGGACCAGGTCGAGCACCTGCCGCGTCTGCGCGACGCCGAGTGCGGCGGTGGGCTCGTCCAGCAGCACGACCTTGCTGTTCCACAGCACGGCCTTGGCGATCGCGACGGTCTGGCGCTGACCACCGGACAGCGACGAGACCTGCGTGCGCACCGACTTGACCGTGCGCACCGACAGCGACGCCAGCGTCTTGCGCGCCGCCTGCTCCATGTCGGTCTCGTCGAGCAGACCGCCCTTGGTGCGCTCGCGGCCGAGGAACATGTTCTGGACGATGTCGAGGTTGTCGGCCAGCGCGAGGTCCTGGTAGACGACCTCGATCCCGAGCTCCGCGGCGTCGCGCGGGCCCTTGATGTGCGTGGGCTGGCCCTCGAACAGGACCTCACCCGAGTCCGTCGGGTGGATGCCCGCGATGCACTTGACCAGCGTCGACTTGCCCGCGCCGTTGTCGCCGACGAGCGCAGTGACCTCGCCCGGGTTCACGGTGAGGTCGATGTCGTGCAGGACGTGCACGGGGCCGAAGCTCTTGTTGATGCCGCGCAGCTCGAGAATCGGCTCGCTCACTGGGGTTTCCTCCGTGGTTACTACGCGCCGAAGCGGGGTGCGCAGGTGCCGCACCCCGCCTTGACACGAAGCGGTTACTACTTGATGCCGAGCTCGGTGCAGGCGGCCTGGGTGTCCGCCACGCAGATCTCCGACGCCTTGACGAAGCCGGCGTCCACAACGGACTTGACCTTGTCCTTGGTGATCAGCTGAGCCGTCAGCAGGACGGACGGGACATCGCGGTTGCCCTTGCTGTCCTTGGTCTTGCCGGTGGCGAGCGCGTCGGCGGCGGCCTTGTCGTTCTTGGCGAGGGCGGCGGCCAGCTTGGCGGTGGCCTCGGCCTCGTCCTTGATCGGCTTGAAGACGGTCATGTACTGGTCACCGCGGAGCACGGCCTGCAGGCCGTCCGGGGTGGCGTCCTGACCGGTGACCGGGATCTTGCCGTTCAGGCCGACCTTCTTCAGCACCGTGATCACGGCGCCGGCGAGACCGTCGTTCGCGGCGACGACACCGTCGATCTTGTTGCCGTTGCCGGTCAGCATCTGCTCGAAGACCTGGCCGCCCTTCTGGTTGTCCCAGCCGTCGATCGCCTGCGACTGGACCTTCTTGAGGTCACCGGAGGCGTACTTGGCGTCGAGGACCTTGTGCTGTCCCTCGGTGAAGAGCGTGGCGTTGTTGTCCGTCGGCGAGCCCTCGACCTCGATGATCTCGGCGGGCTTCTTGCCGGGGACGAGCTTCGCGACACCCTCGACCAGGCCCTGGCCCTGCAGCTCGCCGACCTTCACGTTGTCGAACGACACGTAGTAGGACGAGGAGCCACCGGTGTTCAGGCGGTCGTAGTCGATGACCTGGATGCCCTGCGCCTGCGCCTTCTTGGCGACGGACGCGCCGACCTCGCTGTTGGGCGTGGCGATGATCAGGACCTTGACGCCGGCGTTGATCATGCCGTCGGCCAGGGTGCTGAACTTCTGGACGTCGCCCTGCGCGTTCTGGATGTCGGGGTCGAGCCCCTCCTTCTTCAACGCGGCCTCGAGCAGAGGCTTGTCGAAGCCCTCCCAGCGAGCGGAGGTGGCGGTCTCAGGAAGGATCACGCCGACCTTCGTGCCCCCGCCGCTGCCAGAGTTCGAGTTCGTGCTTCCTCCGGTGTTGGAGGACGTGTTGGCACCACACGCCGAAACTGCCAGGGCGAGGCCCGTGGCAACGGCGATGGAAGCGAGGCTCTTGCTGCGCATCCGCCATCCCTTTCACTGCGCTGTGTCACAGAGAATGTTGTGGCGCACAACGTATGCCCGACATACGCGTGACCGGAACCACACTGAATCGATTAAGTCGTAACGATGCGGCAACCTCGTCGTCATTTGGCTACTCAGAGTTGTGAGAGCGTAACCACGGCGCAACAACACTTGCGACCATTCGGCGCACGGCGTCCTCATCTGGCGGAGTGTCGCGGTCGGCGAAGAGCAGATGCCCGGTGCCGATGAGCATCGGCGCGACCCCGTCCGCGTCGAAATCCTCGAGGCGGCCCAGCTCCTGCTCGCGCTCCAGGTAGGACTTGACCATGATCGCGGCCTCGGTCAGCACGGGGACGCCGGCGGGCCAGGTCTCCCGCAGCCGCCTGCGCAGGTCGTCGCGGAAGGTCACCAGGGCGACCATCGCGACGGCCGCGGAACGGAAGACGGCGGTGATCGCCTCGGCGAGGTTGCCGACGATCGTGCCGGTGCCTGCTTGTTGCAGGAGCACCTTCGCGCGCGCGTCCATCTTGTCGACGCGGTCGAGGACGAACTCCGCGAGGAAAGCGTCGAAGTCGTCGAAGTGCTTGTGCAGCACCCCCTTGGCCACACCCGCCTCGGTCGTCACCGCGCGACTGGTGAGCGCACTCGGCCCGCCCTCGACCAGAAGGCGTTCCGCAGCCGTGAACAGCTGTTCCCGCACGTCATGCAGGTGCACACCGGTGGGCACGCTGAATTCTCCTAGCTGAGTGGGCGCTTGCCCACTATGGTGGGCGCATGCCCACTTTAGCCGAGGACCCGGACGAAACCGCCCACCAGGAGCTTCGCGCGAAGCTCGCTGCCTCATTCGGCGCGGAAGCCGCCCGCTACGACCGCACCCGCCCGCCCTACCCGGAGTCGTTGATCGAGCGCATCGTCGCCGCGAGCCCCGGACCGCGCGTCGCCGAGGTCGGCTGCGGCACCGGCACGCTGTCGCGTCAGCTGCGGGACGCCGGGCTCGAGGTGCTCGGTGTCGAGCACGACGAGCAGATGGCGGCCTTCGCCCGTGCTTCGGGCGTGCCGGTGGAGCTCTCGAAGTTCGAGGACTGGGACCCCGCGGGCCGCGTGTTCGACGCGGTCGTCGCCGGACAGTCGTGGCACTGGGTCGACCCCGACGCCGGAGTGCGCCAAGCGGCACGAGCGCTGCGGCCGGGCGGCGTGTTCGTGGCGCTGTGGCACGTCTTCTCGACACCGGACTCGATCTCCGAGGCCCTCGCCCACACCTACCACCGGATCGCCCCCGACACCCCGCTGCGCGTCGGCTACAGCCGCGAGGACTCACTCGCCTTCTACCGAGCGGGCTGCGAACGCACCGCCGCGCTGTTCGCCGACTCCGGCGAGTTCTCCGGCCCGCAGCAGTGGAGCGCCAGCTGGGACCACACCTACACCTCGGCCGAGTACGCCGACCTCATCCAGACCATGGGACCGATGGCCCTGCTCACGAGCGACCAGATCGCCGAGTTCGTCGCCGGCGTCACGGCGGCGGTCGACGCCGAGGGAGGCAGCTTCACCTCGAACTACGAAACCCTGGCCGTCGCGATTACCCGCAACTGATATATCGCATATCAGTCGCCCGCCCGGATGCAAAAAACGTTTGCGGACGAAGTCAAAAGACTCATTGCAAAGGCGTGCGCACGGCTGAACTGGGGTTTCTCCGGCGGGGGTCGGCTACCAGGAGCGCAGTGTCGCGATGCGCTCTTCCAGCTGCTCGATGCTGGCCATCGCGGTCGGCGGGCCTCCGCAGTACTCGCGCAGCTGGTTGTGGATCTTGCCGTGCGGTTTCTTGGTGCGGTGGTGATGCATCGCGACGAGGGTGTTGAGCTCCTTGCGCAGTGACGCGAGACGCTCCTGCACGCCGACCGGCCGGGCCTCCCGCACCGCCACCTCGGGCTTGGGGCGCTTCGCCGCGGAGGCCATCTGCTCTTCCTGGCGTTGCAGCAGCAGCGTGCGCACCTGGTCGGGTTCGAGGAGGCCGGGCAGGCCGAGGTACTCCTGCTCCTCCTCCGAGCCCGCGAGGGTCGGGGAGCCGAACGACGAACCGTCGAAGATCACCTGGTCGAGCTCGGCCGTGGTGCCCAGTGCCGTGAAGGCGCGTTCGTCCTCGCCCGGCTCGTCCTTGGTCTGGTTCGCCGCGGCCATGAGCTCGTCGTCCCAGCCGTCTTTTTCGCGGTGCGGCTTGCCCAGGACGTGGTCGCGCTCGGCCTCCAGCTCGGCCGCGAGCTGCAGCAGCACCGGCACCGAGGGCAGGAACACCGTGGCGGTCTCGCCGGGTTTCCGGTTGCGCACGAAGCGGCCGATGGCCTGGGCGAAGAACAGCGGGGTCGACGACGACGTCGCGTACACACCGACGGCGAGCCGCGGCACGTCGACGCCTTCGGACACCATCCGGACGGCGATCATCCAGCGCTCGTTCGTCGCGGCGAACTCGGCGATCTTGCCGGACGCCTTCGGGTCGTCGGACAGGACGAGCGTCGGGATCTGGCCGGTGACGCGCTGGAGCACCTGCGCGTAGGCCTTCGCCACGGTCTGGTCGGTCGCGATCACCAGGCCGCCTGCGTCGGGCAGGCCGTTCTCGCGCTTCTGCGTGAGCCGCTGGTCGGCGGCGCGCAGCACGGAGGCCATCCAGTCGCCGGCCGGGTCCAGCGCGGTGCGCCAGGCCCGCGCGGTCTGCTCCTGGGTCAGCGGCTCGCCCAGGCGGGCGGTGTACTCCTCGCCCGCGCTGGTCCGCCACGACGCCTCACCCGAGTACGCCAGGAACAGCACCGGCCGGACCACGCCGTCGCGCAACGCGTCGGAGTACCCGTACGTGTGATCGGCCTTGGACGTCTTGAAGCCGCCGTTGCTCTCCTCGTACTGCACGAACGGGATCGGCGAGTCGTCCGAGCGGAACGGCGTGCCGGTCAGGCAGAGACGGCGGACCGCGGGCGTGAACGCCTCGCGGATCGCATCACCCCACGACTTGGCATCACCACCGTGGTGGACCTCGTCGAGCAGCACCAGCGTCTTGCGGTTCTCCGTGCGCACCCGGTGCAACGACGGATGGGCGGCGACCTGCGCGTAGGTGACCGCGACACCGTGGTAGTCGCGGGAGGTCATCGCGTTGGTGTTGCGGAAGTTCGAGTCGATGTGGATGCCCTGCTCGGCAGCCGCCTTCGCCCACTGGTGCTTGAGGTGCTCGGTGGGCGTGACGATCGTGACGGCCTCGATCGTCCGGTCCGCCAGCAGTTCGGCGGCCACGCGCAGACCGAAGGTCGTCTTGCCCGCGCCCGGAGTCGCGACGGCGAGGAAGTCCTGCGGTTTGGCGGCGAGGTACTTGGTCAGCGCCCGGCGCTGCCATGCCCGCAGCGGTCGCATTGCTGCTGTCGCTGTCACGAGACGTGTTTCTCCTCATTTATGCAGGTCAGACATAGCAATACCCTCAGGCAGACCGTTGCCGAGGGCACCGTGACTCTACCTGTTCACGGCGTCAATGCCGCGAAACGTGGCCCCATGCACCATGCTTGTCCTTGCGATGGGTGCGCCTACCGACAACGACGCACGCAGGTCCGGCCGCAAGGGGCCGCTGCGTCTACTCGCGCGCACGCTGTCGAAAGCGTGGGAAGGCAACATCTTCTCAGAAGCCGCCGAGGCCGCGTTCTGGCAGACGCTGTCGTTCCCGCCACTTCTGCTCGGTGTGCTGGGCGCCATGGGTTATCTCGGCGACTGGTTCGGCCAGGAGGTCGTGCGGGCCGTCCAGGAGAAGATCATCGGGTTCACCCGCACGATCTTCAGCGCCGACGTGGTCAACGGCGTGATCGCACCCACGGTCGCCGAGATCCTCACGACCGGCAAGGGCGAGATCGTCTCCGTCGGCTTCCTGATCTCGCTGTGGGCGGGCTCGTCGGCCATGTCGTCGTTCGTCGACGCGATCACGGTCGCGCACGGGCAGTACGGCGTGCGCAACGAGTTGTGGCAACGCATCTTCGCCCTGCTGCTGTACATGGTCTCGCTGGTGGCGCTGGTGGTCGGCCTGCCGGTGCTGGCGCTGGGGCCGGACATCCTGCCGCAGTTCTTCCCGACGTCGTGGCAGCCCTACATCACGACGTGGGTGGGCCGCTTCTACTACCCCGGCGTGGCGGTGCTGCTCGTGCTCTCGCTGTCGCTGCTCTACAAGGTCGCGCTGCCGCGGAGACTGCCGTACCACCGCGTGCTGCCCGGTGCGGTGCTCGCGATGGCCGTGTTCATCCTGTCGTCCATCGGCCTGCGCCTGTACATCCAGTGGATCACCACCACCGGCTACACCTACGGCGCTCTGGCGACGCCGATCGCGTTCCTGCTGTTCGTGTTCTTCATCGGCCTGGCGATCACGATCGGCGCGTACTTCAACAGCGCGATCCAGGACATGTGGCCGGCCCGCATGACCCGCCGCCAGCGCCGCCGGTGGCGTCGTCTGGAGATGGAGCGTGCGGCCTCGCGCATCCGCTCCGAGAACGCCGCGCCCAAGCAGGAGAGCGGCACCAGCACCTACTCGGCGCCGTCCCCGGCCGACACACAGCTGACCGCGCCGCTCAAGATCCAGGAGCCGCGGACCTCGCCGGAGGAAGAGAACACCTCGACCAGCTCATGAGAACAGCCGCGCCTGACGCCTCGAGCAGATCGAGGCGCCGGACGCGGCTGGCAGAGGTTCTGGGGCTTTACTCGCCGCCGGCAGGAAGGCCCTCGTAGATCTTCTTGCAGTCCGGGCACACCGGCGAACCAGGCTTCGGCGACTTCGTCACCGGGAAGACCTCGCCGCACAGAGCGACCACGTGCGTTCCCATCACGGCGCTCTCGGCGATCTTCGCCTTGCGCACGTAGTGGAACATCTTCGGGGCGTCGTCCCCGGTCTGGTCGGTGCCTTCCGGCCGGACATCGACCTCGGGGAGAGTCTGGGTGCTCACGCGCCCAGGGTACCTGGGATGATGTCCCCTCGTGACCACGCTGCACATCGCCGAAGAAGTAGCCGCCGCGCTGGCCGGGAACCGGCCGGTCGTCGCTCTTGAGAGCACCATCCTGTCCCACGGGCTGCCCGCGCCGCGCAACCTCGCCGTCGCCGCCCGGTTGGAGAAGGTCGTGCGGGAGGCCGGCGCCGTGCCCGCCACGATCGCGGTGCTCGACGGTGTGCCGCACATCGGCCTCACCCCCGCTGAGCTGGAGCGCGTCTGCTCCGAGGACCTGCTCAAGCTCTCGTCGCGCGACCTCGGTCCCGCCTACGCGCTGGGCCGCAGCGGTGCGACGACCGTGGCCTCGACCACCGCGCTTGCTCATCAGGCCGGCATCCGCGTGTTCGCGACCGGCGGCCTCGGCGGCGTGCACCGCGGCGCACGCGAGACGTGGGACGTCTCCGCCGACCTCGACGTGGTGGCGACGACGCCGGTGCTGATCGTCTGCTCCGGCGTGAAGTCGATCCTGGACATGGGCGCGACCCTCGAGGTGCTGGAGACCCGTTCGGTGCCGGTCGTCGGCTACCAGACCTCCTCCTTCCCCGCGTTCTACCGGCGCGAGTCGGAGTTCGAGGTGCCGTGGCGCGTCGAGAACCCCGCCGAGGCCGCCGCGGTGTTCGCCGCGGGTGGGCGCGGCATGCTGCTGGCGAACCCGATCCCGGCCGCGTTCGAGATGGACTCCGCCCTGCACGACCGCCTGCTCGCGGAGGGCCTGCAGAAGCTCGCAGACCAGAACGTGCGAGGCAAGGACGTCACCCCCGTCCTGCTGGAGCACTTCCACACCGCGAGCGCCGGCGTCAGCCTCGACGCCAACGAGGAACTGGTCGTCAGCAACACCGCCGTCGCCTCCGCCGTCGCTGTTGAGCTCTTCCGATGAGGCCGGTGGTGGTCGTGGGCGACGCCGGTCTGGACGTCGTCGCCCGGCACTCCGGCCCCATCGCCCACGGCGGCGACGTCAGGGCAAAGGTCACCATCGAACCGGGCGGCGCCGGCGCCAACACCGCCGTGTGGCTGGCCGCGTGCGGCGCCTCCCCGGTGCTGGTCGCCCGCGTCGGCGCCGACTCGGCGGGCCGCCAGGTCCACTCCGAGCTGACCGCCGCGGGCGTGCAGTGCGCGTTCGCCGTCGACCCCGAGCTCGCGACCTGCTGCGTCGTCGTGCTGGTCGACGAGAACGGCCAGCGCTCGATGCTCCCCGACCGCGGCGCCAACGCCCGCTTCTCCCCGGCCGACCTCGCTCCAGGCCTGCTCGCCGCGCCCGACGGCCACCTGCACCTGTCCGGCTACGTCCTCTTGGACGCCACCTCGCGTCCGGCGGGTCTGGCGGCTCTCGAAGCCGCTCGCTCCGCCGGCTGGACGACGTCGGTCGACCCCCAGGCAGCGGTCCTGATCCACTCCGCGAAGGCCTTCCTGGAGGACGTGCGCGGTGTCGACGTCCTCATGCCGAACGCCGACGAGCTCCTCGCCCTGACCGGTTCGGCCGAGCCGTCCTCCGCCAAGGCGCTCCTCGAACACGTCGGCGCGGTGGTCGTGACGACGGGCCCGGACGGTGCCTCCTGGGTCGACGCCGACGATCTGATTTCGGTCCCCGCTGAAGCCACTGAGTGCGTCGACTCGACTGGCGCCGGCGACGCCTTCGACGCGGGCTTCCTCGCAGCCTGGCTGGCCGGCGCCTCGAAGCACGACGCCCTCCTGGGCGGCGTCCGAGCAGGCTCCCGCGCCGTCAGCCTGGTGGGCGCCCAGCCCCCTCGCTGACTACTCGGCGTCCTGTGCCTCGATCAGGTCGAGGTCGCGGACGCAGAAGCGGTGGTGCTCGAAGGTCTCGTTGAGCACTGTGCCGAGGCATCGCCGCACCGAGCGTCCTCGGGCGTACGGCGGCCAGACATCGTCATCGGGCACCGGCGCTCGCGCTGCGAGCCGCGCGGCGGTGACCTCGTCGAGCCAGGCCTCGAGTTCGGCGGCCTGTGCGTCACGCACGCTCATGATCTCGTCGAGGGCCGGCTCGAGCGAGAGGTCGAGCCCGTGCGCTTCGCGGTAGGGCTCGACGTCCGGCCCGATCCCCATCGGCGTGAACAGCTCCGTCGAACCCAGGCAGCAGCGGCGGAACCACGAGTCGTGGACGAAGACCAGATGGCGCAGCGTCTGCACCGCCGACCACTCGTCGTTCACGGCACGGCGCTCGATGCCGGGCCGGCGGCGGATTCGCTCGATCGTGGCGGCCCAGGCGGTGTGCAGCTGACGAGACGCCTCGCGCAGATCGGCGGGGTCCTCGGAGCGGATCAGCACCCGCACCGGATGACGCCGGTCGAGCTCTGCCTCGACGTACCCGGTGACCTCGACACCGTTCACCACGAGATTGGTGACGAGCCCGTCGATCACGGCGTCCTGCATCACGACGCCGATCAGGCGTGCCCCGGTCAGGTCGCACTCGCGGAACTCCGCACCGCGCAGATCCTCGTCGACGTATCGCGTCATGCCCGCATGCTACGTCCGAACAGCGACGAGTCAGCCGTCGATGATCGTGGTGCTCTTGGGGGCGATGGCGCGGCGCTCGGCCTCGTAGCGGTTTGCCTTCTCGGCCTTGCGCGGCGGGCGGTCGTTGGCGATCAGCACGGCCATCCACGGCAGCGGCACGGACAGCACGATGAAGAACAGCGCGAGCCACCAGGTGTGGGCGAACAGGGCCGCGAGGATGAGGCACGGGAAGCGCAGGCTCATCATGATCGCGTACTTGCGGCGCCGGGCGGCGTGCTGTTCCTCGTAGGACGGGGCCGCCTCGGTGATCAACACCGGGGTGTCGTTCCGGTCGGGACTGCTCACGACACCACCTCCACCGCCCAATGGTCCCACGTCCGAGTGACGGCCGGGACACCCGGTCGGCGGTTAACATCCGCGAGTGGTCGCCCTTGATCGGCTCGTGGACGTGCTCGGCAGTCTGGGCACCCATCTGGCGTGCGCGCCGAGGGGACGCGACGTCGAACTGCGCGGGGTTGCCCTGCACGATCCGGCGGAGAACACGCCCGCGGCGGCAGGGGACGTCCTGCTGGGGCTCGGCACGCCGTCGGTGGCCGCCGCGGCGCGACTTGTGTCCTCGACGGCGGCCTCAGCGGTGGTGCTGCACGGAAAGCCGCCGCTCGACGAACGTGTCGTGGCCGCGGCCAAGAAGTCCGGCGCCGCGGTGTTGCTCGTCGACCCGTCCGTGCCGTGGGGGCAGCTCGCGAACGTCACGCAGACGCTGGTCAACGGCGGCACGCGCACCGGCGACCTGTTCGGGCTGGCCGACGTGATCGCGGGTGTCGTCGGCGGGCCGGTGACGATCGAGGACCAGCAGTCGCGCGTGCTGGCCTACTCGTACCGGCAGGAGGACGTCGACCCGGTGCGGGTGCAGACCATCCTCGGGCGGCGCGTTCCGGAACAGGCCCGGCGCGCGCTCGACGAGTTCGGCGTGTTCAGCCACCTCGCGTCGTCGGACGAACCGATCTTCGTGCCCAAGCTGACCCCGCAGCTGGGCAACCGGCTCGTGGCCGCGGTCCGCGCCGGCCGGGAGCTGCTCGGCTCGGTCTGGGTCGAGGTCACCGGGCCGGTCGACGCGGCGAGGTCGGCCGCGTTGGTGGATGGCGCGCGCACGGCGGCGTTGCACCTGCTGCGGTCGCGGGCGTCGACCGATCTGGAGCGCCAGGCCGAGGCGGATCTCGTGATCCGGCTGCTGGAGCACCCGGAGTCCGCCGACGTCGCGCGGCTCGGGCTGCCGTCGGCCGATCTGCGGGTGATCGCGGTGCAGGCGCACGCGGGCGAGGGCGAGCACGGGGCGGCGGTGCTCGCGTTCCAGCGGGCGACGGCGGGGTTCGGCTGGTCGCGGCCCGGGCGCAGCGCGCTGTTCGGCAACGTCCTCTACACGGTCATCCCGGCGGCCGACGACGCCGTCGGCTGGGTGCGTTCACTGGTGCGAGAGCTGCCAGCGGAAGCGACAGTGCTCGCGGGTATCGGCGGACCGGCGGAGGCGACCCAGCTGCCGACGTCACGGCAGGAAGCCGATGAATGCCTCGCGCTTTCCACTGGTACACCGGTTGTATACGACGACGCCTGGGCACAGGTGCTGCTGCATCGGCTCGCCGCCGTCGCCGAGGCGGGACGGCTCCCAACACGCGGACCGATATCCAATATATTGCGGTACGACGCCGAGTACGGGACGCAGTACGCGACGACGTTGCGGGCGTGGCTCGCGGCACAGGGGGACGTGCGGGCGGCGGCACGGGAGTTGAGCGTGCACCCGAACACGTTGCGGTACCGCATGCAGAAGATGACGGAAGTGACGCCACTCCCCCTCGACGATCCCGAACAACGGCTCGCGATGGCCATCGCCCTCCAGATCACGCGCCAATAACTGGAGCGTGAAAGCATGTCGCTTCGTGCACCCTGATCTTTCCGCCGACTTGTGCGCTCGACTGCGCGAGGCCTTTCTGAACGCCGGCTACACCGCGGACGGCGTGGTCGACGCCCTGGGCCCGCAGGCCCACGCCGCACTCGGCCGCGGCGAGCCCGAACCCGCCCGCCGTGCCAGCAAGGACGCCGGGTCGCTCGGCACGTTGATCCGCCTGTTCCTGCTGGGCGACGAGGAACCCGAAAAGGACGTCCGCAAGGCGCTGGCCGGAGTCGACATCGACGACGCCGTCACCAACGAGATCCTCACCAAAGATCTGAAGGCCGGACTGGACGTCAGGCCCTACGAGGACAACTGGTGGGTCATCGCCGACCTCGACTCCGACCTGCGCGGCGGAGCGGTCCCCGAGGACCACGTGCTCGGCGTCGGTCACGCCTCGATCAGCCTCGCCCGCGCCACCAAGCGCACCCCGGTGGGCACGGTGCTCGACCTCGGCACCGGCTGCGGCGTGCAGGCCCTGCACGCCAGCACCCACGCCGAGCGCATCACCGCCACCGACCTGTCCGAACGCGCGCTGAGGCTCGCGCAGGGCACGTTCCGCATCAACGACCTCGACGTCGAGACGCTGCAGGGCGAGTGGTTCGGCCCGGTCCGCAACCGGCGGTTCGACCAGGTCGTGTGCAATCCGCCGTTCGTCGTCGGCCCGCCTCGGGTGGATTACGTGTACCGCGACTCCGGACTCGCCGGCGACGACGCGTCCGCGCTGGTCATCCGGCAGCTGCCCGCGTTCCTGAACGAAGGCGGCGTCGGCCAGTTGCTCGCGTCGTGGGTGCACCGCAAGGGCGAGGACTGGGAGGAACGCGTCTCCAGCTGGCTGCCGCGCGGTGGGATCGACGCGTGGTTCGTGCAGCGCGACATCGCCGAGCCCGCCCTGTACGTGGGCACGTGGCTCAAGGACGCGGGTGTCGACGCGCGCAGTCCGGAGGGCCGGCAGAAGGCGGCCGCGTGGCTGGACTGGTTCGAGGAGAACGACGTCCAGGGCGTCGGCTTCGGCTACGTGACGCTGCGGCGCACCGACGAGATGCACTCCCAGGTCATCTGCGAAGACCTGCGCCACGCCTACGACGACCCGCTGGGCCCGGAGGCCGCGCGGTGGCTCGACAACGTCGCGTGGCTGCGCGCGAACCCC
>NZ_JBEXPJ010000141.1:0-23665 GCF_040611995.1 Lentzea sp. NPDC006480 | reverse complement strand
TATCTTCTCAAAGGAACTACCTCGACGAGGAGGTAATTCATATATTACTGGCTGTGTTTCGGCACGCTGTTGAGTTCTCAAAGAACACGCGCTCACCGGTTCCAATCTCCGTTTCCGGAGACTTTCTCTCGGGGCTTGTGTTTGAAGCTTAGCCAGTTCGTTTTCGCTTTGTCAAATCGGCCTCTCGGGCGATTCAGGCTCGGCGCAAACTCGCTTCGCATTCAGTTTTAAGCTTGGTTCAGAAGTTATCCGAGTGGCTTTTCCGGTGTCAAATCGGGGTCATTTTCAGATCCCGGACAGCACGGTAGGCCGTTCATTTACTTCTGGGGGTTTGACGCCGTGAGACTTTACCCGGCCCGATCCGCGGTGTCAACCGCTCGTTCCGGGGTCTCGCTTGCGACTTGGAGAAAGTTACTCATGGGGAGGATCAAAGTCAAATCGCCTGGTCAGCGGGCTGCTTGATCGGCACGGACGGCGACGGAGCAGCTGGCTTGGCCCCGACCGGACGCGGCCGCAGCCACAGGGTGATGGAACGAAGGCCTTCCATCGCCCGCACGATCTGGTCCGGCGAAGCGGTCTGACGAGTCGCCAACGGCACCAGGTCGTAGCCCCAGACGCCGAACTCCTTGAGCACCGTCACCGGATCGTCACCGAAGTCGGCGGTCGAGGTCGCGGAGAACTCCAAGAACACGTGCGGCCTATCGCGACGCAACAGCCGGACGAGTCCCGCGAGAGCGCGATGCCCGCGTCCAGGCGTGTCCACCCGCACGACCGAAAGCTTCATCCCTTGGGCCAGGGCGATGCCTTCGAGCTCCTTGTCCAGGCGCACCGACTTCACCCGCGCGACCTCGGCGGAAGCATCGGGAGCGAGCGGCGACACCGACACCCCACCGGTCAACGTCGGCGAAACCGCCAGCTCCCCGGCACTGTCCCAGGCGGCACCCTCGATCACGGTCATGCGCGAGGCCACCGCGGCAGGCAGGTTCGCCGACACGTTGTGCCTCAACAGCGCGGCTGCCGAAGGATCCGGCTCGACGGCGACGACCGCGCCCATCAGCCCGAGCCGCGACAACACCCTGATCGAGTGATACCCGACGTACGCGCCGACATCGAGGAAGATCCCGTCCGGCTCCAGCACGGAGTCCATCAGCTCAGCGAGATCCGGCTCCCACACGCCGTTGGACGACAACAGCGGAAGCATGAACGCGTCGTCGGAGGGCAGCCGCATCATGCCCGCGTCGCACAACACCAACGACGACCGCACCTCAGGCGCGTCATCAGCGTTCTCGTGCTGACGAACCACCACGCGACGCAACGCATCCGCGGTCTGTTGTGCCTGATGAGCCGCACGCACCGCGGCGTCCAACCGCGTGTCGCGCTCGCGGAACACCTCGACGACCTTCGACTCCAACGAGTCGATGCGGTCCAACGTCCGGTCGAGCGCCACGGTCAGCTTGTCGATCCGCTCCGCCAGCACCTCGTCCGACGTGGCGCGCTTGGCCGCCTCGGCGACGACCGCGTCCTCGACGTCCCGCTGCCGGCGGCCCTGACTCGCCATGTCCGCACGTACGCGCACGACACCGTCGTCCACACCGATCAGCTGGTCGCCGAAGTGCGACTGCCGTTCCGCGACCTGTTCGAGCTCGGCCCGCAGCAGCTCCAGCTCACCGGCGCCGACGCCGGACCGCAGCGCGTCCTGCCGGTCGACCAGCTCGGACACGGTGCGCTCGACCCCGTCGATCAGGGTGTGCAGCACCTGGCGCATGTGGTTGTCGTAGTGGTCCAACGCGCGCAACACGATCTTGCGCAACGCCGGTGCCATCGGCGTCCGATGAGCGGTGTCTATGTTCGGCTGACGTAGTAACGCGTGTTTGGCCGACTGCAGCGCGAGCATCGGGTCGACCTCGGGCTTCGGCTTCGGCCGGCGCGCGCGCCATCCCCGATACGCGTGCTCGACGCGTTCGCGCAGTACCTCGGCAACGCGCGCAACGGACCGCACGGACAACACGTGCTCACGCCCGGCCGCACCCAAAGCCTCGGCTGTCGGCAGGTCACCGGCCAGCGAGTGCAGCAACCGCGCGGCGGCCTGCACATCGGGCTCGGCCCCCTGGTGACACGGCACGAGAACCGCCGTCTTGCCGAACAGCTCGGCCACAGCGCCATGGTCGGACGCCACCACCGGCACGCCCCGCACGGCCAACGACGCCAACCGCAGCGCGATCCGGTCGTCCGCCCCACCGCGGTGCAACGACACCACGGCATCGGCGGT
Organism: Lentzea sp. NPDC006480; assembly: GCF_040611995.1. Lineage (NCBI taxonomy): Bacteria > Bacillati > Actinomycetota > Actinomycetes > Pseudonocardiales > Pseudonocardiaceae > Lentzea > Lentzea sp. NPDC006480. The sequence goes on along the minus strand of NZ_JBEXPJ010000141.1, from coordinate 21,396 downwards.
CAGGCACACGTCGTCGTCTTCGACCAGCGAAATCCGCTGGTCAGAGGCAGTCGCCAGGCGCAACCGCTCGGCCGCCTCGGGATGCTCGAACGCCCCGGACACCGCGATCCGCAGCTCCACGTCCGAACGATCCGGGAACGCGCTCAAGAACGCCGACACCGCCCCCAGCACGTTGCCGGCCCGGTCGAGAGAGTGGTCCGCTATCGCCGCGAACACCACCACGTCGCCAGACGTGTGCTCACGCGCGCCGACGTCGACCACTGGCACGGGCACCACTCGAACGATCGGCCCGCCGATGCGTTCGGCAGCAGCGCGCGCCACGTCCGACGACACCCACAGCTCGTTCACGCCCGTGCGGTCGTCCGCAGCAGTGGCGTCCAACGCGACGTCGACGACGAACCGCCCGGCAGGCACCTCGTCATCGGCAGATGTCCGCACCACGACGGGATAGCCGGCAGAAGTCGACACCGGCAGACCGGAGGCACGTGCCGCCGCGAGCATCAGTTCGGACAACGGCCCGTTGCCCACAACGGACACACCGAGCTGGTCCAGCAACGCCGGACCCTCTGACCGTGGCTGCGGCACGGCGGGCACGGGCAACCGTCCGGAAGCCACGCCGACGCCGGCGCACCACTCGCGCCAAGCGTCCGCGTCCGCACCGTAGGGCGCCGGGAACTGCTGCTGCAGCAACGAATCCGCGCGCCAGACCGCGTCAGCCCACCGCGTGCCACCGCTGTCCGTCTGCTCGCACGCCCAGGTGAGGAACCCACCACCACCGTCCTCACCGAACGCCGGCGACGGCGTCGGCGAGGCGGTTCGATAGTCGGCCCGCAGCTCGGAGGGGATGAGGGTGCCGTCGATCAGCGAGTCGAACCGGTACGGCACGGGCACGACGCTCCAGCCGCACCGCACCAGCTCGGCGCGGTAGGCCGTGCACAGCTCGGCGACCTCGGCGTGCTCCGACAGCAGTACACGCGGCCGTTCCGCGAAGTCGGCGGAGAGCAGCCACGGGCGCTTGGGATCGAAGCCGCGGAAGTGCACGGTCAGCAGGTCCTGGCCGACCACCGCCAGCGACCCCGACTCGGTGCGGTGCAACGGCCGGTCGGCCACGTTCCACACCGACAACCCGAGCCGTGCGTCGCGCACGACGTGATGCGGCACGATCGCCGGCATGTCCAGCGACGAGAGATAAGGCTCGGCACCTTCGTCGACCGCGATGAAACCGGGGTCGAACGCACCGAGCTCGTGCAGCTCGGCGGGCCCGGGCTGCAACCCGTCCGACGGCAGCGGCCGCAACGTGCGCGGCAGCAACACGACCGGTGCGTTGCGCAACGCCTCCAGCACGAGCTTCGTGAGCGACCCGAACACCTGCACCCACGGGTCGAGGTACAGCACGGGCATGCCCTGCGTCAGCAACGCCTCCAGCAGCCGCGGCCGCAGAGCGGCCTTCAGCGCGTCGGCGTCCAGCGAGGTCGCGAGCACGTGCAGTTCGAGCTCGGACACCCCGATCTCGGTCGGCGTGATCAGCCCCGGACCGGCGTGCTCCGGTTGCGCGTCCACGATCAGCGCGACGAACCGGCCCTCGGGGTGCTCCGCGAGGAACGAGCTGGACAGGACCTTGACCGCGGGCAGTTCCGCCGCCGTGGCGACCGTGCACGCGCAGATCGTCGGCTGGAACTCGGGTACCTCTGTCACGGAGAGCAACGTATCGGCCTCACAGCACGGGAAGAAGAGTGCGCAACTCGTACGGGGTGACGCTACGACGGTACGCGTCCCACTCCGTCCTCTTGTTGCGCAGGAAGAAGTCGTAGACGTGCTCGCCCAGCGCTTCGGGGAGCAGCTCCGAGTTCTCCATCTCGGCGAGGGCCTCGCCGAGGTTCTGCGGCAGGTTCGCGTACCCGGCGGCACGACGCTCACGGTCGGTCAGCGACCACACGTCGTCCTCGGCGGGCGGCGGCAGCTCGTAGCCCTTCTCGATGCCCTTCAGCCCGGCGGCCAGGATCACCGAGTAGGCCAGGTACGGGTTGCACGCGGAGTCGAGCGAACGGATCTCCACGCGCCGGGACGACGACTTACCGGGCGAGTACATCGGCACCCGGACCAACGCGGAGCGGTTGGCGTGACCCCAGCACACGGCCGTGGGTGCCTCACCGCCGACGATCAGCCTCTTGTAGGAGTTGACCCACTGGTTCGTGACGCCGGAGATCTCGCGCGCGTGCTTCAGCACACCGGCGACGAACTGCTTGCCGATCTCGCTGAGCTGGAACGGGTCTTCCTCGTCGTGGAACGCGTTGCGGTCGCCCTCGAACAACGAGAAGTGCGTGTGCATGCCCGACCCCGGCTGGTCCGAGAAGGGCTTCGGCATGAACGAGGCGCGCACGCCCTGCGTGATCGCGACCTCCTTCACCAGGTATCGGAACGTCATGACGTTGTCCGCCATGGTCAGCGCGTCGGCGTAGCGCAGGTCGATCTCCTGCTGGCCGGGGGCGCCCTCGTGGTGGCTGAACTCGACCGAGATGCCCATCGCCTCCAGCGCCTCGATGGCGTGCCGGCGGAAGTGCGTGGCCGTCTCGTGCGAGGTCTGGTCGAAGAAGCCGCCGTTGTCCGCGGGCTCGGGCTCGCTTCCGTCCGCGGGCAGGCCCTTGAGCAGGAAGAACTCGATCTCGGGGTGCACGTAGCAGGTGAACCCGGCCTCGCTCGCCTTCGACAGCGTCCTGCGCAGCACGTGCCGCGGGTCGGCCCACGACGGGGAGCCGTCCGGCATGGTGATGTCGCAGAACATGCGCGCGGAGTAGTTCGTGCCGTCCGGCGTCTGCCACGGCAGCACCTGGAACGTCGCGGGGTCCGGCTTCGCGACCATGTCCGACTCGTAGACGCGCGCGAAACCCTCGATCGCCGAGCCGTCGAACCCGATTCCCTCGCTGAAGGCGCCCTCGAGCTCGGCCGGTGCGACCGCCACGGACTTCAAGAAGCCCAGGACGTCCGTGAACCAGAGCCGGACGAACCGGATGTCGCGTTCCTCGAGCGTGCGGAGCACGAACTCCTGCTGGCGGTCCATAGGGCGCAGCTTAAGGGCTCCGGACTCTCTACGATCAACGCATGTCCGCCCGTTGGTTGTTGGTTTGCGCACTCGCCCTGCTCACGAGCTGCACGTCCGGTGGAGATCTCCCCGATGGTGCGACGTTGCTCTCGAAGTCGGCCGAGTCGATGCGCTCCGTCAAGACCGTCCACTTCAGCATCAAGGTGGACGGGGAGCTCCCGGACGTCCCGGTGAAGAACGCCGATGGCGACCTCACCGCGGCCGGTGACTCGAAAGGCAACGCGAAGGTCAACTTCGCCGGGCAGCTGTTGGCCGTCGAGTACGTCCTGACCGGCGGAAACCTGCACTTCAAGGGCCCGACCGGCGGGTACACCAAGCTGCCGGCGGCATTCGCGGGCCAGGTGTACGACCCGTCCGCGATCCTGAACCCGGACAAGGGCGTCGCGAAGGTCCTGGCCAGCGCGAAGGACGCCAAGACGAAGTCGTCCGGTGACCTGTCGGTGGTCGAGGCGACCGTGCCGAAGGACGTCGCCTCGGGTCTGGTGCCCGGCATCTCCGCCGACGTGAAAGCCACCTTCTCGATCGACAAGGACAACAAGCTCAAGAACGCGCTGTTCGAGCTGCCTGGTGGCCAGAAGGTCGACGTCGGGCTGACGGACTTCGACAAGCCCGTCACAGTGACAGCGCCTGAGTAGATGAGAAGAGTCGCCCTCGCCGCGTCCGGCGCGGCTGTGCTCCTCGGTGCGTTGGACGCGTACGTCGTCGTCGGTGTGCTCACGGACATGGTGCGTGACCTCGGCATCGCGGTGAACGAGCTGGAGCAGGCCACGCCGATCGTCACCGGGTACCTGCTCGGGTACGTGGCGGGCATGCCGTTGCTCGGGCAGCTGTCGGACCGGCTGGGGCGGCGGTTCGTGCTGCAGGTGTCGCTGCTCGGGTTCCTGGTGGGCTCGGTGATCACGGCGCTGGCCGCCGAGTCGCCGTTGCTCGTCACCGGACGCGTGGTGCAGGGCCTGGCCGGTGGGGCGTTGCTGCCGGTCACCATGGCTCTCGTCGCTGACCTGTGGGAAGAACACCGGCGGTCGACCGCTCTCGGGACCGTTGGTGCCGCGCAGGAGCTGGGGTCTGTTCTCGGCACCCTGTACGGCATCGGCGTTGCGTCGCTGTTCAACGCGTTGCCGTTGTTCGAGTCGTGGGAGCCGCAGAGCTGGCGGTGGGTGTTCTGGATCAACGTGCCGTTGGCGGTCATCGCGATGGTGATCGTGCAACGGACCGTGCCGAACACACGGCGTGAGGTGCGCATCGACGTCGTGGGTGGCGCGTTGCTCGCGCTCGCGTTGTCGCTGCTGGTGGTGGGGCTCTACAACCCGAAGCCGGCCGAGTCGGTGCTGCCGTCGTGGGGCTGGCCGGTGCTGGCCGCCGCGGCGCTCGTGCTGGTCGTCTTCTTCGTGTGGGAACGTCGTTCCGCGACCAGGCTGATCGACCCCGAAGGCGTGCGGTGGCGGCCTTTCTGGGCTGTGCTCGGGGTTTCGCTCGCGGCAGGCGCGGCGTTGATGGTGACGCTGGTCGATGTGGAGCTGTTCGCGCAGACCGTGTTGCGCCGGGATTCCGCCGCTGCGGCGACCCTTCTCACCCGGTTCCTGATCGCGCTGCCCGTCGGGGCGGTCCTGGGTGGATGGTTGGCGTCCCGGCTCGGCGACCGCTGGGTGTCCTTTGGTGGCCTGACGATCGCCGCGGTGTCGTACGTGTTCATCGCGCAGTGGCCCGCCGACGTCAGCGGGTTCGCGTTGACGCGTGACCTGGCCATCGCCGGTTTCGGGCTGGGACTGGTCATCGCGCCGTTGTCCGGTGCGGTGCTGCGTGTCGTGCCGTCCACGAGACACGGCGTGGCGTCGGCGTTCGTCGTCGTCGCACGCATGACGGGCATGCTCGTCGGTGTGGCGGCGTTGTCCGCGTGGGGACTCCACCGGTTCCGCGAGCTCACGGCAGGCCTGAACACCCCGCTGCCGTTCGGGGTCGAGAAAGCCGAGTACGCCAGGCAGCTGGCCGAGTACCAGCGCAGGCTCACCGAGGCGCTGCTCACCGAGTACCACGAGATCTTCCTGATCACGGCGGTGATCTGCGCTGTCGGCGCGCTGGGTTCGGTCCTCCTCCCTGCTCGTGCTCCTCGTCAGCAGACCGAGTCGGTCTCCGGCAACTTCAAGTCCGCCAAGTAGTTCGTGCCCACGTTGTCCACGCAGCCGATGCCGGCGAGGAACGCCGTGTGCTGGTTTCCGTTGTACGTCAGCAAACGCGCGCCGAGTGCCTGCGCGAGAGCCACCCCGGACTGGTAGGGCGTCGCCGGGTCACCCGTCGTGGACACCACCAGCACCTGCGGCAACCCGTTCACCTTCGGCGAATGCGGTTCCGAGGTGTGCGGAGCCGGCCAGAACGCGCACGGGCCGAGCGCGGTCTCGTCGGTGGGAATCGTGTCGTTGCCGAGGATCTCCAACAGCCTCCGGCGGTTGGACTCCAGCGTGGCGCGGTCCTTCACCGGTGGCTCGTCGACGCAGCGGATGGCCACGAACGCGTCCTGGATGCGGGAGTAGCTGCCGTCCTGGGCGCGGCCGAGGTACTGGTCCGCGAGCTGCAGCAGCGTGCCGCCCTTGTTCTGCTTCAGTTCCTGCAGACCCTTCAGCGCCGTCTCCCACAGCCGGTCCGAGTACATCGCCTGGATGATGGCGGTGTTCGCGTCCGAGTGGGACAGCTTGCGCTCGCCGACCTGCAGCGGGGCCTTCTTCAGCGGCTCGATCATCTGCCGGAACTTGGACTCGGCGGCGTTCGTGTCCTTGCCGATGGGACAGTCGCGCTGGGCGCACCAGCCGGCGAACCGCTGGAACGCCTGCTCGAAGCCCTGCGCCTGCCGTGCCGCCGCGTCCACCGTGTCGCCGTCGGCTGCCACCGCGCCGTCGAGCACCATCGCGCGCACGTTCTTCGGATACATCTCGGCGTACAACGTGCCGATGCGCGTGCCGTAGGAGTAACCGAGGTACGTCAGCTTCTTCTCGCCCAACGCCCCGCGCAGCACGTCGATGTCACGCGCGACGTCACGAGAGCCGACGTTCTTCAGCAGGTCGAGGCCACTGCGTTCGGCACACCTGTCGACGAAGTACTTGTTCTCCTGTTCGATCTGGCTCGCGCTCTCCCCCTTGGGCCGCAGCCGTTGCGCGTCCCGTTCCGGATCGGTCAGGCACTGCACGCGGGGCAGGCTCGCGCCGACCCCGCGCGGGTCGAAGCCCACGACGTCGAACCGCTTGCCGACCGGGTTGTTCGGCTGCATGTTCGCGACGTGCGCCATGCCCGAGCCACCCGGACCGCCGGGGTTCACCACCAGAGAGCCGACCCGTCGCCCCTGCTCGGCGGCGGGCCGGCGCAACAGGCCGACGGTGATGGTCCCCGAGTCCGGCCTCTCGTAGTCCATCGGGACCTGGAGTCGCGCGCACTGGATGCCCTCGCGCTCGTACAGGCCTTTGCTCTTCGCGTCGGTCGCGAACGGCTGGCACGGACCCCACGCCAACGCCTGCTCGTAGAAGCGGGCCAGGCCCTTGCGCGCGGCGACGGGAGAGCCGTCGATGCGCGCGTAGGACGTGGACGTGCCGAGCAGGACGATCAAGGCGAACAGGGCCGCGGTTACTCGGGATCGCCTCTTCGTCATTAGGCGCACCGGGTTCCGTCGGCGGGCAGTGTCTGGTCGATCAGGTACTTCACGCCGGCGTCGTCGACGCACTGCACGCCCTGCAGGAAGACCGTGTGCTGGACGCCCTCGTAGGTGAGCAGCTTCGAGTTGAGCGCCTTCGCCAGGTTCACGCCCGACTGGTACGGCGTGGCGGGGTCACCGGTCGTCGAGATGACCAGCAGCGGCGGGATGCCGTCGGCCTTGGGCGGGTCGGTGCGGCCCGAGACCGGGGCCGGCCAGAACGCGCACGAGTCGAGCGCCGCGCCGGGCGGGTTGCCGTCGTCGAGGAACGGCGCTGCCTCCTTGTACTTCTTCGCGGTCTCCAACAGCGCGTTCTTGTCCGTCAGCCGTGGGTCGTCGACGCAGTGCACGGCGTTGAACGCGTCCGTGATGGTCGAGTACTTGCCCTGGTCATCACGGTCGAAGTACGCGTCGGCGAGGTCCAGCAGCACGGAGCCACGGCCGTTCTTCAGCTCGGTGAGGCCCTTCAGCAGGACCGGCCAGAGCTGCTCCGAGTACATCGCCTGGATCGCGGCGGTGATCGCGTCGTTGTAGGAGAGCAAGCGGGCGCCGACGCTGACCGGCTTCTGGATCAACGGGGTCGTGAGCTGGCGGAAGCTCGCGTTGGCGTCGTCACCGAGGGGGCAGCCGCCCTTGTCGCGGCACCACTTCACGAACTCGTCGAACGCCTTCTGGAAACCGGCGGCCTGAGCGACCAGCGACGCGAGCTGGTCCTGGGTCGGATCGACCGCGCCGTCGAGGATGAGCGCGCGCACGTTCTGGGGGAAGGTCTCGGCGTACTCGGTGCCTATGCGGGTGCCGTACGAGTACCCGACATAGCTCAGCTTCGCGTCGCCGAGCGCAGAGCGGAGGACATCCATGTCCTTAACTACGTCCCGCGTGCCCAAGTTGGCGAGCATTGATGCCCCGAATTTTGTTCCGGCGGCACACTTCTCGGCATACGCCTTGTTCTCTTGCTCCGTTTGGGCGATTCCCTGCGCGCTCGTATCAACGTCCAGGTCCAAACGCTCGGCATCGCGCTCCGGATCGGTGAGGCACTTCACCTCCGGCTCGCTCGCGCCGATGCCCCGCGGGTCGAACCCGATCAGGTCGAACCGCTTGGCGAGATCGGTCTTGCGGTAGTCCGGGATCATGCCCGCGGCCGACGCCATGCCGGACGCGCCGGGGCCGCCGGGGTTGATCAGCAACGAGCCGATCTTCTGCCCGGTCGCCTTGTACCGCAGGACGCCGATGGTGATCGTGTCGCCGTCCGGTTTGGAGTAGTCGAGCGGAACGGTCAGCCGGGTGCACTCGACGTCGCGCTTGCTGCCGTACGCCTGCCGGCTCGACCCGGTCGTGGCGAACGGCGCGCAGTCCTGCCACGCGAGCTGCTGGCCGTAGAACTTCTCCAGACCCGCGGGGACTGTCCCGGCAGGACCGGGTTTCTCCAGGGTCACGCCCGGCTTGGCGTCCCCCTCGATGATCGACGTGCAGGAGGCCAGAAGGGGAATGACGAGCAACACGCTCAAGAGACGGACCACAGCCCGATGGTATGGGAGATGATGAGGGCATGCCGCAGCTTCGCATCGCGCTCGCCCAGGTCAACGCCACTGTTGGCGATCTTTCCGGGAACGCGTCGTTGGTCGTGGAGTGGACGCGCAAGGCCCGTGAGGGCGGCGCGCACCTCGTGGTGTTCCCCGAGATGGTGCTGACCGGCTACCCGGTCGAGGACCTGGCGATCCGCACGTCGTTCGCCCGTGCGTCCGCGGAGGCGCTGGAGGCGCTGGCCCGGTCGCTGGAGGACGCCGGGCTCGGTGACGTGGCCGCGGTGGTCGGGTATCTGGAGCACGACTCCGTGGGGCCGCGCAACGCCGTGGGCGTGCTGCACGGCGGGCGTGTCGTGGCTAGGCAGAGCAAGCACCACCTGCCCAACTACGGCGTGTTCGACGAGCGGCGGTACTTCAAGCCCGGGTCGTCCTTGGACATCCTGCGGATCAACGGTGTCGAGGTCGGCATGGTGATCTGCGAGGACCTGTGGCAGGACGGCGGCCCGATCACCGCGCTGGGTGACGCCGGCGTCGACCTGGTGGTCTCGCCGAACGCCTCGCCGTACGAGCGCAACAAGGACGACCAGCGGCTGCCGCTCGTGGTGCGCCGCGCGGCCGAGGCCGGAGCGCCGCTCGCCTACTGCAACCTCGTGGGCGGGCAGGACGAGCTGGTGTTCGACGGCGACTCGCTGGTGGTGGGCGCGGACGGTCAGCTGATCGGGCGCGCGCCGCAGTTCGTCGAGCACCTGATGCTGGTCGACTTCGACCTGCCGGGTGGCACCGACCGCGAGCAGGGCCAGGTCGGCGACTTCTACGTGCGCCGGGTCTTCATCTCCGACGCCGTTCCCGCCTACGAGCCGTTGCCCGCGCCGCGCGTGTTCGAGCCGCTGTCCGATGAGGCAGAGGTGTGGCACGCGCTCGTCACTGGTCTGCGCGACTACGTGCACAAGAACGGCTTCCGGTCCGTTGTGCTCGGTCTGTCCGGTGGAATCGACTCGGCCGTGGTGGCCGCACTGGCCGTGGACGCTCTCGGCGCCGACTCGGTCTACTGCGTGTCGATGCCGTCGTCGTACTCGTCCGAGCACTCCAAGTCGGACGCGTCCGACCTGGCTCAGCGCACCGGCCTGCACTTCACCACCGAGCCGATCGGCGAGATGGTGTCCGTGTACGTCGACCAGCTGAAGCTGACTGGTCTGGCCGAGGAGAACATCCAGGCCCGGTGCCGCGGCATGCTGCTGATGGGGTTGTCGAACCAGCACGGGCACCTGGTGCTGGCGACCGGCAACAAGTCCGAGCTCGCCGTCGGCTACTCGACGATCTACGGCGACGCGGTCGGCGGCTACGCGCCGATCAAGGACGTGTTCAAGACCCTGGTCTTCGGGCTGGCGCGGTGGCGCAACGACGAGGCGGAGAAGCGCGGCGAGACCCCGCCCATCCCGGAGAACTCGATCACCAAGCCGCCGTCGGCCGAGCTGCGGCCGGGCCAGGTCGACACCGACTCGCTGCCGGACTACGACCTGCTGGACTCGCTGCTCACCCAGTACGTCGACGGCGACCGCGGGTACGACGACCTGATCGCGGCCGGTTTCGCGTCCGAGCTGGTCGATCGCGTGCTGCGGATGGTCGACAAGGCCGAGTACAAGCGCCGGCAGTACCCGCCGGGCACCAAGATCTCCGTCAAGGCCTTCGGGCGGGACCGGCGGCTGCCGATCACCAACGGGTGGCGCGAGGGCTGAAGTAGAGCCTGCTCCACCGCGCGATCGCAGGTCGGCTGGCTAGGTTTGCCGGTGTGAAACGGATTGTTGCCGCGCTCGTCTACCTGGCGACCGGGCTGTTGACGGCCATCGCGGCGTGGCTCGCGCTGGGTGTGTTGCTGCTGTCCGTCGTCGTGCTGCCGTTGCTGCCCATCACCGCACCGGTCATCCGTCGGATCGTGGACTTCGACCGGCAGCGGCTCGCGCGGTACACCGGCGTGGTCGTGCCGTCCGCCGAGCCGCTCGACGGGCCGTGGCTGCACCGGGCGCAACGAGTGCTGGCCGATCCCGGCAGCCGCAAGGAAGGGACGTGGCTGATCAGCCACGCCCTGCTCGGCACGCTGTTCGGGGCGGTCGCCATCGGCGTCCCCGGTGCGCTCCTGCAGCAGCCGTTCGTGCCGCTGATCTGGTGGGCGATCCCCGGCGGGTTCGAGAACTCGTTCGGCGTCCACGTCGACTCGTGGCCCAAGGCGCTCCTGAGCGTGCCGATCGGGATCGTGCTGGCGCTGATCCTGACGCAGCTGCCGCGCCTGGCCGATCTGGACGCGAGGTGGGCCCGGAACCTGCTGGCACCGCCGCGGGCGTCGTTGGAGAAGCGGCTGGCCGAGGTCGTTGCGACGCGGGCGGCGGCGCTGCAGGCGCACGGGGCGGAGCTGCGGCGCATCGAGCGGAACCTGCACGACGGCACGCAGAACAAGCTGGTCGGCGTCGTGATGATGCTCGGAATCGCGGAACGGACGCTGCAACAGAACCCGGACAGTGCTTTGCAGGCGTTGCTGCGCGCACAAGACGCGGCTGGGGATGCGTTGGAGGAACTGCGCAACGTCGTGCGGAGCATTCATCCGCCGGTGCTGGACGACCTGGGGCTCGACGGGGCGATCCAGGCTTTGGCGGCGCGCTGTCCGGTGCCTTGTGTGCTGCAGGCCGAGCACCTCGGACGACTGCCGGCCGCCGTGGAGGCCGCGGCCTACTTCGCGGTGGCTGAGGCGTTGACGAACGTGGCCAAGCACAGTGGCGCGAAGCACGCGTGGGTCAGCCTCGGCGTGGATGGCCGGCAGCTCACCGTGCTGGTGCACGACGACGGCAAGGGCGGCGCGGACGAGAAGCAGGGGACGGGGCTGGAAGGCATTCGCGGGCGGGTGGCGGCGCTGGACGGCACCGTGGATGTGAGCAGTCCTTCCGGTGGCCCTACCGTGCTCACCGTCGTACTACCTGTGGGGAATTGACATGCGCATCGTGATCGCCGAGGACGACGCTCTGCTCCGCGAGGGGCTGACGTTGTTGTTGCGCAACGAAGGCCTCGAAGTTCTCGCCGCGACAGACAACCCGGACGACTTCCTGGACGCCGTGGCCGAGCACGAGCCGGACATCGCCGTGGTCGACGTGCGGATGCCACCTACGTTCACGGACGAGGGGCTCAAAGCCGCCGTGGAGGCCCGTCGGCGGCACCCGAAGCTCGCCGTGCTGGTGCTTTCGGCGTGGGTCGAGCAGAGCTACGCGCACGAACTGCTGGCGGGCACCAACGGCGGCGTCGGCTATCTGCTCAAGGAACGGGTCGGCAAGGTCGCGGACTTCCTCGACTCGTTGCACCGGGTGGCCAACGGCGGCACTGCGCTGGACCCCGAGGTCGTGTCGCAGTTGTTGGTGCGGCGCAGGGCGGATGACGCACTCAGCGTGCTGTCACCACGAGAGCGCGAGGTCCTCGGACTGATGGCGCAGGGGTTGTCGAACGCGGCCATCGGCGAACGGCTGGTCGTCAGCGCGGGTGCGGTGCACAAGCACGTGGGCAACGTGTTCCTCAAGCTCGGCCTGAACTCCGAGGACGGGGCGGGCGACCGCCGGGTCCAGGCCGTGCTCGCGTACCTCGATCACTGAGGGCGTACGAACGGGAAGAGCACCGACTGCCGGATCGACGTACCGGTCAGCATCATCAGCAACCGGTCGACGCCCATGCCGAGCCCTCCCGTCGGCGGCATGCCGTGTTCCAGCGCCCGCAGGAAGTCCTCGTCCAGCTCCATCGCCTCGACGTCACCGGATGCCGCCTTCAACGACTGCGCCTCCAGCCGGCGCCGTTGCTCCAACGGGTCGGTGAGCTCCGAATAGGCCGTGCCGATCTCCGCTCCGAACGCCACGAGGTCCCACCGCTCCGCCAGCCGCGGGTCGACACGGTGCTGGCGGGTCAGCGGCGACACCGACGTCGGGAAGTCGATGTAGAAGGTGGGACCGACCGTGGCGGCCTCCACGAACGAGTCGTAGGCCTCCTGCACGAGCTGGCCGTGGTCCCAGTCGTCGTTGATCTCGACATCCCGAGCGGCGAGCAGTGACCGCAGCTCCGAGACCGAAGTGTCCGGCGTGACGACGGCTTCCAGAGCGGCGGAAACCGCGCTGTAGACCGGAACGACCGGCCACTCCCCCGAGATGTCGAACATCCCGTCCGGGCGCGCGGCCACCTCGGAGCCGAACGCCGTCCGGGCCGCGTGCTGGATGAGCGTGCGCGCCAGGTCGAGCATGACCCGGTAGTCCGCATAGGACTGGTAGGCCTCCAGCATCGTGAACTCGGGGTTGTGCGTGGCGTCCGCGCCCTCGTTGCGGAAGTTGCGGTTCAGCTCGAACACCCGGTCCACGCCCGCCACGCACAGCCGTTTCAGGTACAGCTCGGGCGCGATCCGCAGGTACATGCGCATGTCGTAGGCGTTGATGTGGGTGACGAACGGCCTGGCGTTCGCGCCGCCGTGCACCGCCTGCAGCATCGGCGTCTCGACTTCGAGGTACTCGTGCGAGTGCAGGAACTCGCGGACGCTGCGGATCACGTCGCTGCGCAGCTTCAGCAGGTGCGCCGAGTCCTGGTTCACCACCAGGTCGAGGTAGCGCTGGCGGACGCGGGCCTCCGGGTCGGTGAAGCCCTTTCGCTTGTCCGGCAACGGGTGCAGGCACTTCGCGGTCATCACCCACGACGTGGCGAGCACGGAGATCTCGCCGTGGTCTGACTTGATCACCCGACCGGTCACGCCGACGTGGTCGCCCAGGTCCACATCGGACTTCCAGGACGCCAGCGAGGAACCGAGCGAGTCGACGGTCAGCATCAGCTGGATCTCACCGCTGAAGTCCCGCAGCCGCGCGAAGCAGAGCTTGCCCATCTCCCGCAGCGCCACCACGCGTCCGGTGACCGAGACGTCCTCGCCGAAGCGTTCCCGTGCCGCAGCGAGGAGATGCGACCGGTCGAACCCCACCGGATACGGCTCGACACCAGCAGCGACCAGGCGTTCGACCTTCGCGATCCGCACCCGGACCTGCTCCGGCCGCCGCACCGGCTTCGGTTCGACCCGGATCGCGTCGATCTCCGCGACCTTCAAGGCGAACTCGGAGCTGACGTCCGTCTTCTGCAGCGCCCGCTTGCGCAACGATCGCAGCGACGGCACGAAGCCCTCTGCGACCCCGGCGGCAATGCTGACCTGCGGCAACGACCGGGAGCGCTGGTAGCAGAGGAACCGCGGCTCCCAGTCCGGCAGGTACTTCGCGTTCGACCGGTAGAGCGACTCCAGCTGGAAGAACCGCGACGCCAGCGACAGCACCCGCCGCCACGCCCGCAGCACCGGGCCGGCGCCGATCTTCTCGCCCTCCTCGAACACCGCGCGGAACATCGCGAAGTTCAACGAGATCCGTTGCACGCCGAGGTGTCCGGCGGCTGCTGCGAACTGGGCGACCATGTATTCGTTGAGGCCGTTCTCCGCCGACCGGTCACGCCGCATCAGGTCCAGCGACACGCCACGACGGCCCCACGGCACGAACGACAACAGCCCGCGCAACGCACCCGAAGCGTCGTAGGCCTCGACCATCACGCACCGGCCGTCGCTCGGATCTCCCAGGCGCCCCAACGCCATCGAGAACCCGCGCTCGGTCTCCGCGCCGCGCCAGGCCTGCGCCAAGTCCAAAATGGACGCCATCTCGTCCGGCGCGATCTCGCTGTGCCGGCGCACCCGCGCGGTGTACCCGGCACGTTCGACTCGGGACACCGCCTGGCGCAGGCCACGACGTTCCGGGCCGGCGAGCACGAACTCGCGGACGTCCAGAATCGCCTCGTCACCGATCTCCAGCGCCTTCAGCCCGGCATCGGTGTAGACCTGCGCGCCACGTTCGGAAGCCCCCAGCACGCCGGGCATCCAGCCGTAGGTGCGCGCCTCGGACAGCCACGCGAGAACCGCCTCCGGCCACGCTTCCTCGTCACCGATCGGATCCGCGGAGGCCAGTGTGACGCCACCGATCACCCGATACGTCAACGCCGCACGTCCGGAAGCCGCGAACACCACGCTCTTGTCGCGCCGCGTCGCGAAGTAGCCCAGCGAGTCCGGCTCACCGTCGGCCGCCAGCAGCCGGCGCACCTCCAGCTCCTGGTCCGGCGTGATCATGTTCTGGGTGCGGACACCGCGGAAGAAGACGTACATCGCGCGAATCGCGACGAGTGTGCCGCCCAAGCCCAGGACCACGCTCAGCCACTGCGGGCCTTCTGGGATGTCCAGCCGTCCCAGCCGGACGATCTCACCCGTCGCCTGGTTCGCCGCCCACGCCAGCTTGTCCGCCGGCTCGACGAGCCTGCCGGGGAACACCTCGGCGAGACCCCAGCCGACCAGCACCAGCGCGGCCATGCCCAGCACGAACGACAGCGCCGCGCGCCGCCACGCACCACGGGCGAGCCGGGCCGGGAACGCCTCCCGCACCACCCACAGCAGCGTCACGAACACCAGCGAGGTCGCGACGCCGACGCTGAGAAACGCCCAATGCGGACGTTCGCCCTCGTCCAGGATTTCTTCAGGTGCCAGCGTCAAGATGACCATGATGAACCCGACCAGCAGCAGGCCCATGACCTGGAACAGCAGCAACGCCCACAGCGCTGCCCGCTTGTGCCTGCGCAGGGCGGCGCCGAGCACGAAGAACACCATGGCGATGAAGAGGTTGCCGTCGATCGGCAGGCCGAAGAAGTACCCGATCCCGTCGGCGACGTCGGTGAACCAGCTGTCCTCCGGCAGGATCACCCTGAGCAGCGACAACACCGCTGCCAGCTGCACCACGGTCGCGATCGCGCCCGCGGCCTTCCACTTCCACGCCGGTACCACTTCAACTCCCGAGGTCGACCGATGACCGCCATGATTCCGTCTTCGGCAGGACGGGTGCATGTCGCCACCTCCGGGCGTGTCGACCGACCCGTCGTCGTGCTCAGTTCAGGACTCGGCGGAGCGTGGTTCGACTGGGACCGAACGGTGCAGCTGCTCCAGTCACACGTTCGGGTGATCGTGTTCGACCGGCCTGGGCTCGGGATGAGCGGTCCGGCACGGCGCGGGCCGTCGCTGGCGCGTGAGGTGGCCGTGCTGGACGCGGTGCTGCGCGGGGTGCCGCGGGCGATCCTGATCGGGCACTCGATGGCGTCTCTGCACGTCGAGGCCTATGCGCGGCTGCGACCGCACCGCGTCGACGGCGTGGTGCTGCTCGATCCGGACACCGAGGTGCCGGGGGCGGGGCGGCCGTTCGACGTGCCGGCGGCGATCGCACAGGCGCTGCGGGCGTTCGGCAGCCGGTGGCTCGGGGCGCGCATCACGCGGCGGTACGGGCACTCGTTCCGGAACCTGCTGACCGCGGCCTCGACCCTCGGCGTGACCGATCCCGCACCCGCTGACCTGGTCGAACTCGTCTACCGGCGACCTGGGGTGGGGAGGGCCGTGCTGTGGGAGCTCGCGTCGTACCCCCGCCAGGTGGCGACGCTCGAACGGCTGCGCAAGCGTCGCGCGCTGCCGAAAGTGCCGTGGCTGGTGCTCACGGCGGGGCGGAAGGTGTGGCCGGAACACCAGTCGTTGGCCGCTCTCGTGCCGTGGGGACGCAACGTGCCTGTTCCCGGCAGCCGTCACATGATCCAGATGGACCGGCCGGACGCGGTCGTGATGGCCGTCCGAGAGGTGCTCAAGGGTCTGCCCGACCACTGAGCGCATCGCGCGTGTGACGGTAACCGCATCCTCTGCCGGTTTCCGGCCAACGGTGTCACTCTGGTGTTCGGCAACCGTGCACCAAGCGCCCGGGGACCCACGCGGTGGGCCTCGAGGAAAGGAACGGTCGACGATGACCAATGCCGAAGTTTCCGCGCCCTACGGCAACGGAGCGGCCCCTCAGAAGGCCCCTGCCAAGCGCGTCCGCGTTCACCACCTGCGTGAGATGAAGGAACGCGGCGAGCCGTGGCCCATGCTCACCGCGTACGACACGTACACCGCCGCGATCTTCGACGAAGCGGGCATCCCCGTTCTGCTGGTCGGTGACTCCGCCTCGAACACCGTCTACGGCTACGACACGTCGCTGCCGGTCACGGTGGACGAGCTCGTACCGCTCGTGAGCGCTGTCACGCGTTCGGTCAAGCGCTCTCTCGTGGTCGCTGACCTGCCGTTCGGCTCCTACCAGGTGTCCGTCGAGCAGGCCGTCACGACCGCGGTCCGGTTCATGAAGGAAGGCAGGGCGCACGCGGTCAAGCTGGAGGGTGGCGCCTACTTCGCGCCGCACATCCGCGCGATCACGGCGGCCGGCATCCCGGTCATGGCGCACATCGGCTTCACCCCGCAGTCGGAGCACCAGCTCGGCGGCTACCGGGTGCAGGGCCGGCACGAGAACCACGACCAGGTGGTGCGCGACGCCATCGCGGTGCAGGAGGCGGGCGCGTTCGCCGTCGTCCTGGAGATGGTGACCGCCGAGGTCGCGAAGCAGATCACGCACGACCTGGTGATCCCGACCGTCGGCATCGGCGCCGGTCCCGACACCGACGCCCAGGTGCTCGTCTGGCAGGACATGATGGGCCTGAACCGGGGCAAGGCGCCGCGGTTCGTCAAGCGCTACGCCAACATCGGCGACGTCATGCTCGGCGCGGCCACCGAGTTCGCCAACGAGGTGCGCGGGCACCAGTTCCCCGGTCCTGAGCACACGTTCCACTGATCTTCGCTAGTGGCGGGTCCAGACCTCCGGGTCTGGGCCCGCCGGCACGATTCCGGTCGGGTTGATCTGGTGGTGCGTCACGTAGTAGTGGCGCTTGATGTGGTCCCAGTCGACCGTGTCCGCGAATTCCTTGTAGAGCCGCTTGGCGTACTGCCAGAGGTTCGGCATCTCCGTGAGCTTGTTGCGGTTGCACTTGAAGTGGTTGTGGTAGACCGCGTCGAACCGGACGAGCGTGGTCCACAACCGGATGTCGACCTCGGTGAGCTGGTCGCCGACGAGGTAGCTGTTCCGTTTCAGGTGCTCTTCGATGCGGTCCAGTTCCGCGAACAGGTTGGTGTACGCCTGCTCGTAGGCCTCCTGCGACGTGGCGAAACCGGCCTTGTAGACGCCGTTGTTGACGTTGTGGAAGATCGGCTCGATCCACTCGTCGATCTCTGTTCTGAGGTGCTCCGGGTAGAGGGTGCTCTCCGGGCGCCACTTGAGGCTGAAGTCCAGCGTGATCTGCGGGTAGTCGTTGGTGACGACCTCGCCCGTCGTGGTGTCGACGATGGCCGGGACGGTGACTCGTCCGTCGTAACCGGGGTCGGCCTTCTCGTAGGCCTCTTCGAGGAAGTCGATGTTCAGGACCGGGTCGGTCTCGGGGAACCGCCAGCCCTTCTCGTCGCGGATCGGGTCGACGATCGCCAGCGAGATCGCGTCTTCGAGCTTCAGGAGCTTGCGGACGATGAGCGCGCGGTGGGCCCACGGGCACGCGAGGCTGACGACGAGCCGGTAGCGGCCCGGTTCGGGGTCGGGGCTGTGGGTGAAGCGGTTCGGCTGTCTCACGAACGCTCCGGTGGTGGACGTCTCCTTCGAGAACTGCGCCATGTGCTCGACGATAGGCCCATGTACCCGGAGATCGAGCCCCACGCGTCAGGTCACCTGGACACCGGTGACGGCAACCTCGTGTACTGGGAGGAGTGCGGAAACCCGGCCGGCAAGCCCGTGGTGTTCCTGCACGGCGGACCCGGTGGCGGTTGCTCGCCGTCGCACCGGCGGTTGTTCGACCCCGCCGCCTATCGGATCGTGCTGTTCGACCAGCGCGGGTGTGGGCGCTCTCTGCCGCACGCTTCCTCGTCCGGCGATCTGTCGCTGAACACGACCTGGCATCTGGTGGCCGACATGGAGCGGTTGCGGGAGTCCCTCGGGATCTCGCGCTGGCAGGTGTTCGGCGGGTCCTGGGGTTCGACGCTGGCTCTCGCCTATGCCGAGACGCATCCTTCCCGGGTTTCCGAGCTGGTGTTGCGCGGGATCTTCACGCTGCGAACGTCCGAAGTGGACTGGTACTACCGCGGTGGGGCGGCTCAGCTCTTCCCCGACCTGTGGGAGAAGTTCACGGCGCCTCTCGCCGGGCTTGATGGTGATCCCGTTGAGCTGTACGCGAAGTTGCTCGCGTCGCCGGATCCTTCCGTGCACGGACCGGCTGCCGTCGCGTGGAGCACCTGGGAGGGCGCGACCGTGACGCTGCTGCCCCGGCCGGAGCTCGTGGCGGAGTTCGCCGAGCCTTCGTACGCGCTGGCGTTCGCGCGGATCGAGAACCACTACTTCGTCAACAGCGGGTGGTTCGAGGAGGGGCAGCTGATCCGGGACGCTGCTCGGCTCGCCGGCATCCCCGGCGTGATCGTGCAGGGGCGGTATGACGTTGCCACGCCTGCGGTGTCCGCCTGGGACCTGCACAAGGCCTGGCCTGGCTCGGAACTGGTGCTGGTGCCGGATGCCGGGCACGCGTACGACGAACCCGGCATCCTGGCGGCGTTGCTGGAGGCGACGGACCGGTTCCGCGACTAGCCGCGGACGAGGACCACCTCGTTCCAGCGCGTCGAGGCGGCGGTGCACGGGTTGAGGGTCAGTCCGTTGATCGACGTCGGGTCGATGCACTTGTCGGCGGGCTCGGTCCGGAGCGTGTAGCTGAAGGTCGACGAGTTGCGGTACCAGGTCTGGTTGTTGGTGGGACCACAGGTGTTCAGCTGCACGCGCGCTTCCGCGTACTGCTCCAGACACCTGCCGGTGTAGACGTTCTTGGGATACACGCGCGGGTATCTGTAGTAGTTCACCGACCACTGCTGGCGCGTGTCGGCCGGGTTGCAGGTGGCCAGGCCGACGGAGTAGTAGCTGGGCGCGTTGAAGCACTTGGTGGTGCCCGCCTGCTGGAACATGATCACGTCGGTCACGGCGTGGGCGGGCGCGGCGCTGAGGGTGACGACGGCAGCGGTGGTCGCGATGGTGGCGAGGAGTTTCTTCACGCCACGAACGATGCGGTGGAGTGACACGTTCGGCTAGCGGCCGAACGTGTCACCTGACAACTAGCGCAGGCCCACCCAGCGCGCGCTCGTCGTGGTGCAGTCCGCCACCGTCACCTGCGCGGTGAGGCACTTGCGGGAGGCGTCGTTGCGGAACTGGAAGGTGCTGCCCAACGGCGGGATGCGGTGCCAGCGGGTGGTGCCGCTCGCGCACGCCTGGCCCAGCACGTCACCCGCGGCGGTGGCGCCCAGGCACTTGCCGGTCGCGATGTTGTGCGGCCAGTCCAGTGAGTCGGTGATCGGGATGATCCAGCGCTGCGCTTCGGACGTCCTGTTGCACGGCTGCAGGACGACGTTGGTGCCGGTGTCGGCGAGGCAGCGGCTGGTGCCGGACAGCTGGTACATGACAACCGGCTCGGCCGAGGCCGGGAGGGCGGTCAGCGTCGACATGGCGGTGACGGCGGCGGCGGTCGCGATGATCGCGGCTAGTTTCCCCATGGCGGAGATCCTGGCAGCGCGACGCAGCGCGCGCGTCAACCCACGGTTGTCAACCCTGGCTGTAGTCGAGGGCGCGTTCGAGGCTGGCGCGGGCTTCGACCAGCGAGGGGCCGTACCACGTCAGGTGGCGGCCGTTGACCAGCGCGTACGGCAGGCCGGGGAAGCTCTCCGGGCCGTCGGAGTGGGTGAACTCGTACGGCTCGTCCGGGAGGATCACCAGGTCAGGGCGCTGGGCGTTCAGCTCTTCCAGCGACGGGCGGGGGTAGCGCTCGGAGGAAGAGGCGTAGACGTTCGAGATGCCCAGGCGCCGCAGCACATCGGTGGCGAAAGTGTCTCGGCCGACGACGACCCACGGGCGGCGCCAGACCGGGATCAACGCGGTCAGGCGGACCGGAGCGACGTCGCGCCACAGGTCTTCCGCGCGGACCAGCCAGTCGGGTTCGAGATCCCACGCCATGGCGAACAACCGCCGCAGCGACGCCAACGCCATCGGCACAGTCGCCGGAGCCGCCGTCACCCAGACGCGGATGCCGTTGGCGCGCAACCGGTCGACGTCCTCGGCCCGGTTCTCCTCGGAGTTCGCGATGACGAGGTCCGGTTGCAGCGCCAGCACGGCATCGACGTCCGGGTACTTCGAACCGCCGATGCGCGCAACGTCCAAAGAGGACGGATGCGTGCAGTAGTCCGTGGCACCGGCCAGGACGCCCAGCGGCGCGACGGCCTCGGTGATCGACGGGACCAGGCTGACCACCCGCTGGGGCTGGTCGACCGGTACCGGCTCACCGAGGTCGTCGACGGGCAGCAATCAGACTCCCGTGATCTTCAGGCCGGCGTGGGTCTTGTAACGGCGGTTGACCGCGATGAGGTTCGCGGTGAACGCCTCGACCTGGTGGGCGTTGCGCAGGCGGCCGCCGTAGACGCCGCGGAAGCCCGGCACGAGCTCGGCCAGGTCCCGCACGGTGTCGGTGGCCTCGCGGTCGTCGCCCAGCACGAGGACGTCCATGTCCACTTCGGACACCGACAGGTCGGCCAGCAGCACGGCGGACACGTGGTGGAACGCGGCCGTGACACGCGACTCCGGCAGCAACAGCTCGGCCTGCTGGGCGGCACTGCCCTCGGTGACCGGCAGCGCGAAGGGGCCCTGCTTGTCGAAGCCGAGCGGGTTCACGCAGTCGATGACGATCTTCCCGGCCAGCTGGTCGCGCAACGACGCGAGCAGGTCGCCGTGGCCGTCCCACGGGACCGCGACCAGAACGATGTCCGAGTCGGCGGCGCAGTCGGAGTTGTCCGCGCCCCGCACGTCGCCGCCGGCGACCTCGACGATCTCCTTGGCCGCCAGCTCGGCCCGCTCGGCGCTGCGGGAGCCGATGATCACTTTGAGGCCCGCCTTGGCCCAGCGGATCGCGAGGCCCTTGCCCTGGGCTCCGGTGCCACCGAGGACGCCAACGGTGAGGTCACGAATCTCTGTCACCCGTGCATCTTCACACGCCAACCCGAACCCAGGCGGCCCAACGTGACCTTGCGCTCGACCGCCTTGCTTGAGCGCACGCGGGGACCTTTCGTTTGGTTGGAGCGCACGCGGGGGCCCCGCGTGCGCTCC
>NZ_JBEXPJ010000140.1:0-23694 GCF_040611995.1 Lentzea sp. NPDC006480 | reverse complement strand
TTGTTGCTACGCAACTCGCACCTGGTGACCACCTACGCACCCGACGGCCATCGCCCGCAACGGAACCCGGCCCCGCGACCACCTGCGCAAGCCGACCCGACAATTCCGGTCCGGCGCACGCCCGACGAAGGAGGGCATGTGCCGGGTCGCCGCAGGCGCGCCCTAAACCGCCACCCGAAGCACGCAACGCAACCACCCACCATCAACCCAAGGCATGCTGAACAACATGGACTTCGTGATGCTTCACGGCACCACCCAAACCCCGGCCTGCTGGCACCCCTGCAGTCGATCCTGCACCACGAAGGCCACCGCACCTTCGCAGCCGACCTGACCGACCAGGACGGCTGGCAAGCCGAGGACTACGCGAACGAAGTCCACCGCCAGTTCCCGGAAACCCACACCCCGACGATCATCGCCCACTCCGGAGCAGGCCTGCTGGCCCCAGCAACCGCCGCAAAGCTCAACGCCACCCACATCGTCTGGATCGGCGCCCTGATCCCAGACCTGACCGGCACCATGAGCATGATGGAGGAACTGGCCGACCACGGCGACGAGATCTTCCCGCCCGAGTGGTTCCAGTGGTCAGGCACCGAACTCCTGACCAACCAGGCCGTCAGCGCGTACTTCCTCTTCCACGACTGCGACCTGGAACAGCTGAAGTTCGCCCTCACCACCCTCAGACTCTTCCAGCCGCAAGGTGCGTTCAACCAGCGCCACAAGCACGACGACCTCCCCCGCAGCACGGTGATCGTCCCGACACAGGACCGCGTCATCCGCCCGAACTGGATGTGCCGAGCCGCGGAAGCACGACTCGGCACAACAGCGATCGAGATCGACGGCGATCACTGCCCGCACATTCCACCCGCACAGGAGATCGCCGACATCATCCTCAGGCGAGCGTGAGCGCGTAAAGCTGCACCCGCGCGTCATCAGGCAACGTCACCGAACGAACGGTCTTCGAAGCATCCAGCCGCAACGACTGACCGAACAAGCGCACCGGCGGCCCGTCCACGCCCTTCCCGGCCTTGATCCGGTGCGGCATCTCCAGCACCGCCGGACCACCGCCCGCCCAGTCCGGCACCGAGGCAGCGACCTCGGCCGACGTCCCATCCGTGTACCAAACCGTGAACGCGGCGGACGCCGGCCCGTTGTACGACGCACCGACGAAGTGCAACCACGAGTACTGACCAGAAGGCAGCAACAGCCCCTGCCCCCGGGCCTCGACGAAGTTCGGCGCGGTCCCGGCGGGATCCGGTGCCTGGTAGGTGATCCCGCCCCACGTCACCGGACCGGCCGGAGGCAGCAGCGCCGCGTCATAACTCCACCCGCCACCGTCGAAGTCGCCGGAAGCAGGATCAGCAACAGTCGCTGTGCCGTCGTGGTTGCGTTCCGGACCGACATCCACCGCACACGACACGGCGGACGCGCACACCGCGGCCGGCTTCACCTCGATCACGGCCTTCACCGTCACGGAATCCACGACCACCGACACCTCGTACGAGCCACTGGCGACACCCGCGGGCACAGTCACCGTCAACGGCACGGTCTTCTGCGTCGGCTGATGCCGCGACACGATGACGAACGGTTTCGCGCCGTCGACCTTCCAGCCCGCGGGCACCGTGACCGACGGCCGGACGGAAACAGCACCAGGCGACTGCGCCAGCACGTCGAGCTGCAAGGTCAACGACTGCGCGGCAGCCGAGGCCGGCATCACGACCGACGAGTTCCGCAGCGACGCGGACAGCGCACGACGCGAGTCCACGTTGCCGTCGTTCAGCGAGGGCGGCTCATCGGAACGCGCGGTACCCCACGACGAAGGCTTCGAGGAGACCTCGTAGGAGAGCTTCCCGCCGCGCGCCAGCGAAGACCAGTCGAGCCACGTCTTGCGGACGTCACGCCCGTTCATCGACGCGCTCCGCACGTACCGCACCGAGTCGGACACCCCTGGCGCCGAGATCACCAGGTTGCCGCCCTGCGAACCGTACTGTCCGATTCGGACGGTCGCGGAAGGGAACTGCGGTGAGGACAGCGCCAGGAAGTCGCCACCGCTGAACGTCGGGTACATGCCGAGCGACGAGAAGACGTACCAGGCCGACATCGTGCCCAGGTCGTCGTTGCCGGTCATGCCGTCCGGACCAGTGGTGAACAACGTCATCGCCGCACGCACCACGGTCGCGGCCTTCCACGGCGTGCCCGTCCACAGGTACATGTACGGCGCGAGCAGGTCGGGTTCGTTGTTCGGGTTGTAGGTGGGCTTGCCGTAGTAGTCGTACGGCTGCGTGATCCAGTCCTGCCGAACGGTGCCGGCCGGGTCCGTCAACAGCTTGTCGTAGACGAAGAACGAGTCCAGCCGCTTCTCCGAGGCCTGGCGACCACCCATCAGCGACACCAGCCCGGCCGGATCCTGCGGCACCAGCCACTGGTACTGGTAGGCGCCACCCTCGTGGAACTGGTGCGACGCGTCGACCGGGTTGTACGGCGTCAGCCAGGTGCCGGCGACCGTGCGCGGCCGGAACTGGCCGATCGACGAGTCCCACAGGTTCCGGTACCACTGACCACGATCCGCGAACAGCCGCGCGTCCGAGCGATGGCCCAGACCGCGAGCCATCAACGCCAGCGAGGCATCCGCCGCCGAGTACTCCAAAGTGGCCGACGCCGGGTGCACGCAGTCGTTGTCACCACCCTTGTGCGCGCAGTCCGTGCCCAGCTTCAGACCGGACGGGATGTAGCCGCGATCCGAGTAGTACGCCACGCCGGAGCGTCCGTTGTAGGGCGAGTCAGCGGGCGGCAAGGACGTGGCATTGGTGCGCAACAGCTGGTACGCCTCTTCCTCGTGGCCCTTCAAAAGCCCCTTCGACCACGCCTCGACGAGGAACGGTGTCACGGGATCGCCGGTCATGATGTTGGTCTCGGACGACGCCAAAGCCCAGCGCGGCAACCAGCCTCCGTCACGCCCACTGGCCACAACGGACAGCGCGACATCACGAGCCACACCAGGTTCCAGCATCTGCAACAGCTGGTTCTGCGGACGGTACGTGTCCCACAACGAGAAGTTCTGGTACGGCGTGTAGCCCGAGGCCGTGCGAACGCGACCGTCGAAGCCCATGTACTTGCCGTCGACGTCACCGGCGAGGTTCGGGTGCAGCACCGAGTGGTACAGCGCGGTGTAGAACGCGACCTGCCGGTCCCGCGCACCGCCGGACACCCGCACGGCGTCCAGCTGCTTGCGCCACACGTCACGAGCAGCCGCCACGGTGGCGTCGAAGTCGAAGGCGGGAGCCTCCGCCGCGAGGTTCTTGCGAGCGCCTTCCAGCCCGGTGTAGGACAGCCCGACCTTCAGCACCACATCGCGGTCGGCGGTGGCGTCGAACGTGACCCACGCGCCGTTGCCACCGGTTCCGGCAGCGTCCCGAGCACCGGCCGTGGGAACGCTCCCTCGCCACGAGCCAAAGGAAGCGAACGGCCGGTCGAACGTCGCCGTGAAGTACACGGTGTGCTCGTCCTTGCCCGCGCAGAACCGGCCGTTGCGCACCCGGCCCTCGATGGTCCGGTCACCGACGACGTGGATCTCCGAGTCCAGCACCGTCTGGTTCGAGCGCCCGGTGTTGAACAGGACGTTGGCCGCCCCAGAGGCAGGGAACGTGTAGCGCTGCCAACCGGTCCGTTGAGTGGAGCTGAGCTCGGCGTTCACCCCGTAGCGGGACAGCCCGACCCGGTAGTAGCCGGGTTGCGCGGTCTCGTCCGAGTGGCTGAACGGCGACTTGTAGGCGTTGATGTCAACGTTGTCGACGGACCCGACCGTCGGCATCACGGGCAGCTCGCCCATGACGCCGCAACCGACGCCCGACAGGTGTGTCTGCGAGAAGCCGTAGATGGAGGTGGCCTTGTAGTCGTACCCGCCCTGACCTCCCGTATCAGGGCTGACCTGCACCATCCCGAACGGCACCGACGCGCCGGGGAAGGTGTTGCCGAAGTTCTGCGTGCCCACGAAGGGGTTCACCAGTGACGAGGGGTCTTCGTCCGCCTGGGCGGCTTGAGCAGGAACTGTTAGACCCAGTAACAGCCCGACTACAACCAGTGTCCGCATGGAGGCAGTATTGTCTGAACGTCGCCGCCCCGACACCCATCGGAGGTCGGCGATGCGTGCACTGGCCGCAGCGCTGCTGCTTCTCGTCGCATTCGCTCAACCTGCTCAAGCCGCGACCCTGGACACCGTCACCACGGCGAGCGTCTACGGCTGCCTGCGCACCAACGGGGCAGGCGTGTACGACGCGACGGTCAACAAGACGTTCGTGACGTACTCGGGCACCAAGCACGACATCTACGTGAAGGCGTTCGACCACACCGCGAACACGTGGTCGGCGGCGGTCAAGGTCGCCACGCTGAACCTGACGCACGACAACGCCTACCACGACTACCCGATCCTCACGCAGCTCGGCGACGGCAGGCTCGCGATCTTCCGCGCCACGCACACGACGTCGCTGCAGTTCTACACCGCGCCCACCGCGCACTCGATCACCGGCACGTGGACCGCGAAGACGATCTCCACGGACAAGAACACCTATCCCGAGCCGGTCGTCATCGGGAACACGATCCACCTGTTCTACAGCCACAACACGGACCTGTCCTACCCGTACCGCACGTACAAGATGATCAAGTCGACGGACAACGGCAAGACGTGGTCCGCGCCGAAGATGCTCATCGACTCCGGCCGCACGGCCGACAAGTACGCCGAGGTGTACGCGTTCGGCGTCACCCAACGCAGCGGCCGCGTCTACCTCACCTGGTCGATGCACGGCGGACCCAAGGGCCACAACGGCGGCGGCAAGAACATCTACGTCGCCTACTTCGACACCGCGTCCAGCACGATGTACACGGCCGGCGGCGCCACGCTCGGCAGCACGGTCGACGCCGCGGACCTCGACAAGACCCGGGTCGTCACCACGAACCCGCTCGACCTCCCCGCCGGCAAGGACCTGCCGGAGGAGAACCCGGTGACCGTGCCGCTGAACGACGGCTCGCTCGTGCTGGGTTACGGCGTGCACACCAAGACGAGCGCCAAGATCGTGCTGTCCCGATTCGCCGGCGGAACCTGGACCTCCACGACCGTCGACACCTCGACGTCGTTGTTCAAGGACCTCGTCGCGACCGGCGACAGCGTCGACTTCTCCTACGCCAGCGCGGACCGCAAGCGGTTGCTGGTCAAGTCGTGGACGCCGGGTGGGAGCGCGACCACCAAGCACGACCTGACCGTGCCGTACTCGGCCGGCGCCGACACGACGTTCTACGCGAACTTCGTGGAGAACCGGCCGAGCGACCTGGTCGCGAACACCATCGACTACGAGACCCGCAAGACCAACCACACGGGCAAGTGGCCGGTGTTCAGCATCAGGAACTAGCAGCGCCGGCTGGACTCGCCGGTGTAGTTCTCACCCATCTGGATGGAGACCATGCCGTAGCCGGTGGTGCAGACGTTCAAGGTGTCGGCGGCCTTGCCCCACAACTCCTTGAGGCTGTACTGGGTGCTGTTGCCGCCCTTGATGGCGTTGGGCTCCGGGTCGGACGCGCTGCTGTAGGTCAGCACGCCGACCTGGAGGCCCCAGCCCAGGTGCTCGGACGCCATCTGGGAGCGGAAGCTGTCCCAGGTGTAGACGTAGCCGTAGTTGTGCCCGCAGCCGGCGAACTGCTTCACCGAGGCGATCTTGTCGCCGCGGTACTTCACGTACCCGGTCGAGCCGATCTGCGCGGCACTCGCGCAGCCCGGCACTGTCTCGGCGTTGGCGACTCCGGGAAAGACGAACCCCAGCAACACGAACGCGGTGGCGATGATTCCCCTCTTCATGGGCCGATCTTCGCCACTCGCGCTGACAACTCGCTGACACCGGAGTAGGCAGGAGGTATGCCCGTACAGCTCAACCACACCATCGTCCACGCCACCGACCAGGAGCGCTCGGCCCGCTTCCTCACCGAGCTCTTCGACCTGCCGGACCCAGTCCGGTTCGGCCCGTTCCTCGTCGTCGAGGTCGCGAACGGGGTCTCGCTCGACTACATGACCAGCAACGGCCCGATCCACAGCCAGCACTACGCCTTCCTGGTGACCGAGGACGAGTTCGACCAGATCTTCGGCCGCATCCAGGAGCGCGGCCTCGACTACTGGGCGGACCCGTTCCACAGCAAGCACAAGGAGATCAACCACAACGACGGCGGTCGCGGCGTCTACTGGGACGACCCGGACGGCCACGCGCTGGAGATCATCACCAGGCCGTACGGCTCAGGTGCTTAATGGTATAGACCAGCAGTAACACCCCGACCGGCTCAGGTGCTTTGGTGCCCTATGTAACGCAACGTGGGCGCGTGGAAGCTCCGAGGAGTTGGTCGTCATGGCAAGAAACCGTGTGGTCGCACTGGTCGTCGCCCTGCTGGGCGTTCTCACGTTCGTCCAGCCGGCGTCGGCCGCGCAGTTCGTGCTGACCCAGGCCCAGTTCAACCAGATGTTCCCCAGCAGGAACAGCTTCTACACCTACAGCGGCCTGACCTCGGCGATGAGCTCGTTCGGCTCGTTCGCGAACACGGGCAGCGACACGGTGAAGAAGCAGGAGCTCGCGGCGTTCCTCGCCAACGTCCACCACGAGACCGGCGGACTGGTCTACATCGTCGAGCAGAACACCGCGAACTACTCGCACTACTGCGACTGGAGCCAGTCCTACGGCTGTCCCGCCGGGCAGTCCGCCTACTACGGCCGCGGCCCGATCCAGCTGTCGTGGAACTTCAACTACAAGGCCGCCGGTGACTACATCGGGCAGAACCTGTTGAGCAGCCCCGACCTCGTCGCCACCAACGCGACCATCTCGTGGAAGACCGCGCTCTGGTACTGGAACACCCAGACCGGACCGGGCACGATGACCGCCCACGACGCCATGGTCAACCAGCGCGGCTTCGGCGAGACCATCCGCAGCATCAACGGTTCCATCGAGTGCAACGGCGGTGCGCCCGCCCAGGTCGCAAACCGGGTCGCGAAGTACCAGCAGTTCGTCGGCATCTTCGGAGTCTCCGCGGGCGGCAACCTCTCCTGCTGACCGAAGTTCCGGTTCCTAAAAGGTATAGACCACCTCTTGTGCTCGGCGTGTCGACCCTGCCACCGTGGTGACACACAGTGGGCGCGCAGATGCTCTGAGGAGTTGGTCCCATGTTCACAACACGCGCCGCCGCCCTGATCGTCGCGCTGATCGGCGTTCTCACGCTCGCTCAGCCGGCGACGGCGGCGCCCTTCATCGTCTCGGAAGCCCAGTTCAACCAGATGTTCCCGTCGCGGAACAGCTTCTACACCTACAGCGGCCTGAAGTCCGCGATGAGCTCGTTCAGCTTCGCGAACCAGGGCAGTGACACGGTGAGGAAGCAGGAGTTCGCGGCCGCGATGGCGAACTTCTCGCACGAGACCGGCGGGCTCGTGTACATCAAGGAGATCAACCAGAACGGCGACTACTGCGACGAGACCAAGCCGTACGGCTGCCCGGCCGGAACCAAGCAGTACTACGGCCGCGGCCCGATCCAGCTGTCGTGGAACTTCAACTACAAGGCCGCGGGCGACTACATCGGACAGAACCTGCTGGGCAACCCGAACCTGGTGTCCTCCAACGCGACCATCGCGTGGCGGACCGCGCTCTGGTACTGGACGACGCAGACCGGCCCCGGTTCCATGACCCCGCACAACGCCATGGTCAACTCGCGCGGGTTCGGCGAGACGATCCGCAGCATCAACGGGTCGCTGGAGTGCAACGGCCGCAACCCCGCAGCGGTGAACAGCCGCGTGTCGAAGTACAAGCAGTTCACCGGGATCATCCGCGTCGCGCAGGGCGGCAACCTGTCCTGCTAGCCCGCTGACAGAACTGGTCTAGACCCTTGACTGGTCTGGACCACTGATGCCAACCTCAGCGTTGTTCACATCCTTGATTCCTAGGGCGCGCAGACTCCAGGAGTGGGTGACCTTGCTGAGAAAACGCATCTTGGCGTCTATCGCGGCAGGTGTGATGGCGGCGGCACTGGCCGTCATCGCACCGACCGCGTCCTCCCAGGCGGAAGTGTCCGCGCAGGCGTGCACGTACACCGACTGGGTCCAGGGCCAGTGGTACACCACCGGCTCGATCGTGAAGTTCGAAGGCAGTTACTACATCGCCGAGCACGACAATCCTGGTTACAGCCCAACGGTTTCCACCTGGTACTGGGACCCGACCAGCTGTGACGGCGGTGGCGGAGGCGGTGGCGGCACCTGCACGTTCACCGACTGGGTGCAGGGTCAGTGGTACGTCACCGGCGCCATCGTCCGGTTCGAAGGCAGCTTCTACATCGCCGAGCACGACAATCCCGGTTACAGCCCAACGGTTTCCACCTGGTACTGGGACCCGTACAACTGCAACGGCGGTGGTGGCGGAGGTGGCGGCGGCGGTAGCTTCGTCGTCAGCGAAGCCCAGTTCAACCAGATGTTCCCGTCGCGCAACAGCTTCTACAGCTACAGCGGTCTCGTCACGGCGATGAGCGCGTTCCCCGCGTTCGCGAAGACCGGCGGCGACACCGTGCAGAAGCAGGAAGCGGCGGCGTTCCTCGCGAACGTCTCGCACGAGACCGGCGGCCTCGTGTATATCGAGGAGATCAACAAGAACAACGACCTCTGCGATGAGAGCAAGCCCTACGGCTGCCCCGCCGGCACGTACGGCTACTACGGCCGCGGCCCGATCCAGCTGTCGTGGAACTTCAACTACTACTCGGCGGGTCAGGCCCTCGGCATGGGCAACGACCTGCTGCAGCACCCGGAAAAGGTGGCGAACGACGCCGCGATCTCCTGGAAGACCGGCCTCTGGTACTGGAACACCCAGACCGGCCCCGGCACCATGACGGGCCACGACGCCATGGTCAACCAGCGCGGGTTCGGCGAGACCATCCGCAGCATCAACGGGTCGCTGGAGTGCAACGGCGGCAACCCGGCGCAGGTGCAGAGCCGCGTGCAGAAGTACCAGCAGTTCACGTCACTGCTCGGCGTGCCGGCAGGCAACAACCTCTCCTGCTAGCAACGGTGGCGCGCACGACCGAGGGGCCGTGCGCGCCATCGCGTCAGGCGACGAGCTGTTCCTTGACCTGGGCCAGCGACGGGTTCGTGAGCGCCTTGCCGTTCGGGAAGTGGACCGTCGGCACCGTGCGGTTGCCGCCGTTCACCTCCATCACGAACTCGGCCGCGCCCGGCGTCTCCTCGATGTTGATCTCGACGTACTCGATGCCCTCGCGGTCGAGGGAACTCTTCAGGATGCGGCAGTAGCCGCACCACGAGGTCGAGTAGACGGTCAGCTGGTCGGGAGCCATCAGGCGCACTCCTCATCGAGGTGGGAAGAAGTCACCAGTATCAACACCCGACGAGGGGCGCTTCTTCCCAGGGCGGCTCAGCTCACTGTGTCCAACTGCCCGAGGGGACCGTGCTTCAGCAGCTCCCCGCGGCGGCCAAGCTCATTTCTTGTGCTTCAGCAGCTTCGACCCCGGCTTCTGCGACTCGAAGTCCAGCTTCGCCCAGTTCTTGTCCTTCGGCACCGACAGGATCCGCGCCTCGTCCAGCAGCCCGTCGAACGAGCGCTTGCGGCTGTTGCCGCCCGCGGTCTTCTCGTTGTTGCCGATCGTCACCGGCTCGGCGCCGGCGGTCTTCCACGCGTTGGTGTCGGTCTTGCCGACCTCCAGCTTGCCGTTGATGTAGTAGTAGGCGTTCGGCTTGTCGAGGACGAAGACGAAGTGGTACCAGGTGTTGTTCTTGACCTTGGTGTAGGCGCCGGACGGCAGCGGGCACCAGTCGTAGTTCGCGACGTCGATGCACGGCTCGGTCTGGTCGCCCTCGCCGAAGTAGTGGATGCGGAAACCGCTCTCCCCCTTGGCGAACATCGCGATGTACGCGGCCGGGTGCGTCTTCGCGTTGGACCAGATGGAGAACGTGCCCTTCGACGGCAACGGGTTGAACAGGCTGCTGGTCTCGCTGCCGGGGAGCAGCACGTACTCACTCTTGGCCCGGTTGAGCGACAGCGCGTTGCCGACCACGCCCGCGCCCGTGGCGTCGCCGGTGATGTTGACGCCCTTGCCGTTCAGGTTGCCGGCCGAGTCGCGGTAACCGGTGGCCGCGCCCTTCTCCGCCAGGTGGTGAGCGGTGATCCAGCCGTCGGCCTTCGGGAAGACCTTGGTGCCGTCGCTCTCCGACGACGCCTCCGGGTTGCCCCACTTCAGAGTCATGGTCTGGGTGGCGTTGCCCCTGACGTCGGTCCGCACCCAGATCGCCGCCTGCTTGGCGGCAGCGTCCCACTTCTCGATCTCGTACGGCAGCGGTGCGCCCGCCGCGTCGTCGAACCTGATGTCCGCGCCGCCGGGCCCGGCCTGACCGAAGTCGAAGTTCGACGCGTCCAGCCGGACCGGCACCGGGAAGCCCTTTACGTCACCGGAAACGTTTGCACCGGCGGCCGTCGTGTCGATCGTGATCTTGCGCTGATGTGTCCAGCCCGCCTGGGCTTCCGATGCGACTGTCGGTAGGAGGAACGCGCCGAGCAGCGCGGCCGAGATGGTGAACGTGCGCCCTGTCTTGTGCATGTGGTCCCTTTTGTCCGGGGCGGCGGACACCCATGGTCTTACTGGAAACCTTGTTGCCTGTCAGCTGGCATCACCCTAACGGCCCAGCGATCAGCGATCGTCAGGCAATCGTCAGGTTAATTCCGCACACCGTGGGTGAGCATAGTTCGCGCACACACGAAAAATTCGGGTGTGCAATTGGTCCTGCTTTCCTTCATACATTGCCGAACAATTCAGTCACCCAATCGGCGGCCCTTCGCAACACAGGGTTTCCGATATCGTTTGACCTCCGCCGCCGCTACCGCGCATTTGGAAAGAAAGGCTGGCCATGCTGAAAACGGTGGCGGCTACTGCCCTCGCGCTGTCCGCGGTCCTGTCCGCGCCCACAGCGAACGCAGTCCCCGACGTTCCTGATTTCGTCACCATCGACGTGGTCACCGTGAACGGTTCCGGCTGCCCGGCCGGCACCGCCGCGGTCGCCGCCGCGGACGACCGCACGGCGTTCACGGTCACCTACAGCCAATACCTCGCCCAGGCCGGGCAGGGCTCAGGCCCCACAGACTTCCGCAAGAACTGCCAGCTCAACATCAGAGTGAGCTACCCGCAGGGCTTCACGTTCGGCATCGCCCAGGCGGACTACCGCGGATTCGCCAGCCTGCAGCAGGGGGCCACCGGCACGGAAAAGGGCAGCTACTACTTCCAGGGCATGTCGCAGACCGCGAGCCGCACCCACAACTTCTACGGCCCGGCGACCGACAACTGGCAGGCGACCGACCGCGCCACGGTGTCGGAAATCATCTACGCGCCGTGCGGCGAAGTCCGGCACCTGAACATCAACACCGAACTGCGCGTGAACGCGGGTTCGTCGTCGAAGGCCACCAGCTTCATGACGATGGATTCCACGGACAGCAGTGTGAGCACCAAGTACCAGTTCTCCTGGAAGCGCTGCTGATCCAGGCACCAATTGCCGCCGCCCGTTCATCGTTGATACCCAGACGGAAAGGTGCCCCATGCTCAACACACTGGCCGCGGCCGCGCTCGCGATGTCGACGATCATCATCCCACCCGGCGGCGCCCCCGGTACCACGCCGCCGCCGGACATCATCACCATCGACGTCGTGACCATCAACGGTTCAGGTTGCAAAGCGGGAACGGCAGCGGTCGCCGTCAGCCCGGACAACAAGGCGTTCACCGTCACCTACAGCGAGTTCATGGCGCAGGTCGGCCCCGAGGCGAAACCCACCGACTTCCGCAAGAACTGCCAGCTGAACCTGCGCGTCAACGTGCCGTCCGGCTTCACCTACGGCATCGCGTCCACCGACTACCGCGGCTTCGCACACCTCGAGCGCGGCGCCACGGCCCTGGAGAAGGCCAACTACTACTTCCAGGGCATGTCGCAGACCGAGTACCGGCAGCACAACTACGCGGGCCCGCTCAGCGACGACTGGCAGGCGACCGACACCACGGACGTCGCCTCGATCGTCTACCACCCGTGCGGTGAGAAGAGAAACTTCAACATCAACACGGAGCTGCGGGTCGCCGCCGGCACGTCGGACCCGAAGAAGGTCACGAGCTTCATCGCGATGGACTCCACCGACGGGTCCATCGAGACGACCTACCACTTCGCCTGGAAGACGTGCCCGCCCAAGCCGTAGCCGTCACATCGAAAGACCACGCATCCCCGTGCCGGGCACTCAGACGACCTGGGTGTCCGGCACTCCCCTGACTAGATCAGGAAGCGGTACGCGGTCGTGCCCGGGGCGACGTGCTGGATCTTGAGCGGGGACTCCTTCATCCGGCCCCACAACAAGTCGTAGTCCTCGCGACGGCCGAGCTCGATGCACACCAGCGCCGCGCCGGTCTCCCGGTTGTCGCGCTTGATGTACTCGAACAGCACGATGTCGTCGTCCTTGCCGAGCACCTCGTCGAGGAACCGGCGCAGCGCGCCCGGCTCCTGCGGGAACTCCACCAGGAAGTAGTGCTTGAGCCC
Organism: Lentzea sp. NPDC006480; assembly: GCF_040611995.1. Lineage (NCBI taxonomy): Bacteria > Bacillati > Actinomycetota > Actinomycetes > Pseudonocardiales > Pseudonocardiaceae > Lentzea > Lentzea sp. NPDC006480. Next base: position 11,117 of record NZ_JBEXPJ010000140.1, on the reverse strand, counting down.
GCGGTGGACCATCGACCGCTCGACGACCTCGGCGTAGCGCGAGACGTCGTTGTTGCCGCCGGAGAGCAGGCACACGACCGTGGAGTCCGGCGCCACCGAGATCTCCTCCAGCAGCGCCGCCGACGCCAGCGCGCCCGCGGGTTCCGCGATGATGCCGTCGATCTGGTAGAGCTCCAGCATCTCCGTGCACACCGCGCCCTCGGACACGCTCAGCAGCTCGGCACCGCTGTCGCGCACCATCGGGAACGTCACCTCGCCCGCCCGGCGCACCGCGGCGCCGTCGACGAACGAGTCGACCTCGGGCAGCGTCACCGGGCTGCCGGCCTGCAGCGCGGCGATCATGCTCGCCGCGCCAGCGGGCTCCACGCCGATGATGCGGGTGCGCGGGAAGCGCTCCTTGAACCACGTGCCGACGCCGGAGAGCAGTCCGCCGCCGCCGACCGGAACCACGACCACGTCGGGCGCGCCGCCGAGCTGCTGCACGATCTCCAGGCCGACGGTGCCCTGGCCGGCGACCGTGCGCCTGTCGTCGAACGCCGGCACCAGGGTCGCGCCGGTGTGCTGCGCGTACTCCTTGGCCAGCGCGGCCGCGTCGTCGTACGTGTCGCCGTCGACGACCAGCTGGACCATGCCCTGGCCGAGCGCGGAGATGCGGTCGCGCTTCTGCCGCGGGGTGGTGCGGGGGACGTGCACACGGCCCTCGATGCCGAGGCGGCGGCACGCGTAGGCCATGCCCTGGCCGTGGTTGCCGGCCGACGCGCAGACCGCGCCACCGAACGCGAACTCGGTCTGGCACAGCAGGTTGAACGCGCCGCGCAGCTTGTACGAACGGCCCACCTGGAGGTCCTCGCGCTTGAACCAGACGCGCGCGCCGGTCCGCTCGGACAGCCGCTGGTTCACCTCGAGCGGCGTGGTGCGGGCGACTCCACCGAGCCGGGCTGCGGCCGCGGACACCTCATCAGCGAAGGACATGTCAATACATCTTCCGTGAACGACTCGGGTCTGGCACGCGTACCCCTAGAAAGACAGGGGAGGTGCTCGTGTTTCGCCTTGTGGGCGTACTGACGCTGCTCATGATGCTCTCCGCGGTTCCCGCGCACGCCCATGGCGCGCCCACCGACCCCGCGAGCAGGGCTTATCTGTGCTCACCAGGTCAGTCCTCAGCATCATCCTCGCCCTGCCGGAAGGCCATTCAGGCGGGTCTGCCGTCCAAGGAGTGGGACAACATCCGGCTGCCGAACGTGGCCGGGCGCGACGCCGCGAGGGTTCCCGACGGCAAGCTGTGCAGCGCGGGGATCGCGAAGTACGCCGGGCTCGACCTGCCGTCCGCCGAGTGGCCCGCCACGACTTTGAAGACCACCGCCTTCACCTACCGGGCGACGATCCCGCACCAGGGCTCGTTCCGCTTCTACGTCACGAAGGACGGCTACACGCCGACGCGCGCGCTGCGGTGGGCGGATCTGGAGCAGTTCCTCACGGTGCCCACTCCCCCGTTGGTCGACGGCTCCTACGAGTTCACGGTGCGGCTGCCGCAACGGACCGGCCGGCACGTGATCTACACGGTCTGGCAGAACTCCGACACCCCCGACACCTACTACTCGTGCACCGACGTCCAGATCGCGGATGCCCCGGCCAGCACTGCTCCGCCGACGAGCGCGAGCACTCCGCGACCCGTTCCCGTTGCGTCGAGCGCCGAACAACCTCCTTCCAACGCAACGAGGTTCGGCATATCCGCAGTGGTAGCGGCACTGGGCGGCTTGGCCGTGCTGGGCGGAATCCTGTTGTGGCGCAAAAGAATTCTGTGAACGTCCCGGTCCCCAATAGGTCTGGACCACCCCTACGATGATCTTCGGGCGCGCAACCCTGCGATGGTGAGGTGTGTGCCTCTATGGTTAGAAAACTGTTGACCGTGCTGGCTTTGATCGGTGCGGCTCTCTTCCCGGTCGGCATCTCGGCCACCGGTGCGGCACAGGCGGTGCCGTTCAAGGTCCTCGGCTTCTACAGCGGCACCTTCGACGCCGCGCACATCGCGTTCGTCAAGGAAGCGAACCCGTGGTTCGCCAGGGCCGCCCAGGAGAACGGCTTCACCTACGAGGCCACGAACAACTGGGAGAGGCTGAGCACCCTCACCCCGGCGCAGGCGCAGGTCGTGCTGTTCCTCGACGACCAGCCGCAGAATGCCGCGCAGCGCAGCGGTTTCCAGCGCTACATGGAGTCGGGCGGCGGCTTCTTCGGCTTCCACGTGAGCGCTTTCACGCAGAACGCGAGCGAGTGGTCCTGGTACCACAACACGTTCCTGGGCAAGGGGAACTTCGTCAGCAACACCTGGGGCCCGACGACCGCGGTGCTGAAGGTCGAGACCCGCACCCACCCGTCGACCCTGCGCCTGCCGGACAAGTTCACCTCGTCGGTCAGCGAGTGGTACAGCTGGTCGCGCGACCTGCGCACGAACCCGGACATCCAGATCCTGGCGAGCGTCGACCCGTCGAGCTTCCCGCTCGGCACCGACCCGAACCAGCAGTGGCGCAGCGGCTACTACCCGATCATGTGGACGAACAAGAACTTCAAGATGGTCTACGCGAACTTCGGCCACAACGCGATGGACTACCCGAACAACCGGCCGTTGTCGTCGACGTTCGCCTCGCCGACCCAGAACAACTTCATCATCGACAGCCTGCTGTGGCTCGGCGGTGGCGGCACTCCCCCGCCGCAGGGCGACTGGAAGACCGTCGTGAACAAGGGCAACGGCAAGTGCGTCGACGCCCGTTCGGCCGGCACCGCGAACGGCACCGTGATCCAGCAGTACTCGTGCAACGGCACCACCGCCCAGAACTTCCGCGCGGTGGCGACGAGCGACGGCTACTCGCGCGTCGAGTACCGCAACGACACCACGAAGGTGCTGGACGTGAGCGACGTGTCCACTCTGGACGGCGCGGGCATCCACCTGTGGACCTACGGCGGCGGCAACAACCAGCAGTGGCGCGTCACGACCGGCGCGGACGGCTACTCGACGCTGACCGCCCGCCACTCGGGCAAGTGCCTGAGCGCGCCCGCGAGCGCGGCTGACGGCGTGCAGCTGATCCAGGCCACCTGCAACGGCTCGGCGGCCCAGAGCTTCAAGCTCGGCTAGGACGATCGTGAGTGGTTTTCGCCGTCGGAACGGCGGAAACCACTCACGACGACGCGTTCGTCCGACACGCGGCCGGCCTCGCGGGACGTGGCCAGGAACCCGTACATGTCGTTGAGCTGGTGCAACGCCGACACCGCGTCCCGCCACACCGGGCAGGGCCACGCGCGGTGGAGCCCGTACCACGTGTGGCACGACTTGCAGCGATGGCGCTCGTTCGGCTCGTGCATCCGCAGCAGCCCGCGCCACCACGGCAGCGCAGCCCTCAGTTGCTCGCGCAGCTCGAACACCTCGTTCGGCGAATCCGTCCGCGCGAGCTGGTCCATGGTCTTGTAGACGACGTCGATCACGGTCCGGTGAAATGATCCCTGTCGTTCAGCAAGCGCCATGTCCGGTGTCCTCCGGTATCCCCACCGCAGTTGAGACGGGCACGATGGGAGTCTATGTTGGCCAGAGGCGGGGTTTCAACTGGTGAAAATCCCGTCACCCAGATAGCCCTTTCCGTGGGTGGAAACGCTCACTGCGCGCAACGGGGGGAGCCCGGCAATGGCGGGGGAACGGTCCCTGGCTGACAAGCTCAACCACCTCTTCGCCCGGCACACCTCCCGCTCCGGCCAGGAGTACAGCAACGAGCAGGTCGCGGCGGCCATCGCGGACACGGGCGTCACGATCTCCCAGAGCTACATCTGGCAGCTGCGCAAGGCCAAGAAGGACAACCCGACGTTCAAGCACTTGCAGGCACTGGCAGGCTTCTTCGGTGTGCCCGTGAGCTACTTCTTCGACGACGAGGTCACCGACCGCGTCGACGAGCAGCTGAAGTCGTTGCAGGACGAGCAGAGCAGGCTCAACGAGATCGCCGCGGGCAGCGACGCGCAGCTCATGGCGATGCGCGCGGGCGAGCTGTCCCCCGACCGCCGCCGGCTGGTCATGGAGCTGCTCGACGTCGTCTACCGACAGGAACAGGCCGAGCGCGGCGAAGGATGACTCGTGGCCGAACGAGAGTTGCGCAAGCGGTGCCGCCGCTTGCTGAACGAGCTGGACATCCAGCCGCCGCTGGACGTGCAGGAGCTCTGCCGCAGAGTCGGTGACCAGCGCGGCAAACCGATCCGCCTGATCGCGCACCCGATTCCGGTGCCCGGCCCGTACGGGGTGTGGATCGCGACCGCCAAGGCCGACTACATCCTGTACCAGCAGGAGACGTCGAAGGCGCACCAGAACCACATCATCCTGCACGAGCTCGGGCATCTTCTCGCTGGTCACACGAGTGACGAGCAGGACGACGACCTGCTCGCGGGCCTCTACCCCGATCTCGAACCGGACGCCGTGCGCCGGGCGTTGAGGCGCACCTCGTACGACACCGCGCACGAGCGCGAGGCCGAGACGGTCGCGACGATCATCCTCGAATGGGCGTCGGTGCTGGACAAGGTCGCGCCGCGCAACTCCGAGGGCCCGGCGCGCAGGATGGCGAAGTCGCTGGCCGACCGGATCGGGTGGCTGTAGTGGAGTACCTGAAGGAAACCCAGGGCGTCGTCGCGTTCACCGCGCTGGCCGTGATCCTCTTCCTGCTGGTGCGCCGCCCGCACGACCCGCGGCTGCGGTCGGTCACCGGCCTGGTGGCAGGGTGGGCGATCGGCTACCCCTTCGGGCGAGCCGCGGCGAACGGACGGTGGTTCCTCGGGCTCGACCCGATGGTGTGCCAGCTGATCCAGCACGCGCTGCTGCAGGTCGGCGTGTACGGCCTGATCTGCTTCTTCATCTTCTCGGCGCTCGACGACACGAGGGCGCGCCGGCACGCACTGATCCAGCTGGTGCCGCTGGCCCTGTGCGTCCTGGTGATGACGTGGGCGGTCGTGGCGATCCCGGACGACCTGCGCGTGGCGGCGGCGCGGGTGCCGAACTCACTCGGTGGCGGCCCGACCGGCATTCTCGCGATCACCGTGTTCTACGCGCTGGGCAACGGTTATCTGCTCTACGGGTTCGCGGCGATGTTCGTCTGGGCCCGCCGCTACGCCCGCGGTGCCGACCCGCGGCTGCGCCGGGGCCTGCTGATCACCTCGACCGGCCTCGGGCTGCTGGTGCCGGCCGACGCGATCTTCGTGGCGTCCAACGTCTCCCGCTACTTCGGCGAGCCGCTGCCCCGCTGGCTGCTGACCACCGCCGTGTGGTTCCTGCTGCCCGGTGTGCTGCTGTGCGTCATCGGCGTGATCTACCCGATCGCCGCGATGCGGTTCGCCGCGACGGGGTTGTGGCTGCGGCACCTGCGCGCGTACCACCGGCTCTCTCCACTGTGGACGTTGCTGAACCAGTCGTTCCCCGAGGACGCGCTGCACCGGGTGCCCGTGACGTCGTTCTCGCTGCGCGGCGTGCACCGGCGCTACTACCGTCGGGTGATCGAGTGCCGCGACGGGCTGGTGCGGATCAGCCCGTACGTCGCCGAGACGCCGGACGAGATGCCGCTCGCCGAACGTTTGCGTGCCGGGCTGGAGACCCGCAGGTCGGGCGCGGTGACGTTGCGGCGGCCGATCGCGCTGGCCATCCCCGAGGACGACGGCATGGACGCCGACGTGCGCGAACTCGAAAAGCTCGCGGTGGCTCTGCGCTGAGCTTAGGGTCCGGGTGTGGACCTGCCCGTGATGCCGCCGGTGAAGCCGATGCTCGCGAAGTCCGTCCCCGAACTGCCGCGCGGGGACGGTCTCGCGTACGAGCCGAAGTGGGACGGCTTCCGCTGCATCGTGTTCCGCGACGGCGACGAGGTGGAGCTGGGCTCGCGCAACGACAAGCCGCTCACCCGCTACTTCCCCGAGGTCGTCGAGCTGCTGCGCGAGTCGCTGCCGCCGCGCTGTGTCGTGGACGGCGAGATCGTGCTGGTCACGCCCGACGGCCTGAGCTTCGACACGCTCCAGCTGCGCCTGCACCCGGCCGCGTCGCGGGTCAGGAAGCTCTCCGTCGAGACCCCGGCGAGCTTCGTCGCGTTCGACCTCCTGGCGTGCGGCGACCAGGACGTCACCGCGTTGCCGCTGGGCGAGCGGCGCAAGCTGCTGGAGGAGATCGTCACCGAGATCCCCGGCGTCTACCTGACACCGTCCACCACGGACCCCGAGGTCGCGCAGGACTGGTTCACCCGCTTCGAGGGCGCGGGCTTCGACGGCGTGATGGTGAAACAGCTGGACGGCGTCTACGAGCCGGACAAGCGCGTGATGTTCAAGGTCAAGCACGAGCGCACCGCCGACTGCGTGGTCGCGGGCTACCGCGTGCACAAGGACGGCGAGACCGTCGGCTCCCTGGTGCTCGGGCTCTACCAGGACGGCGAGCTGCGCAACGTCGGCGTCGCGAGCAGCTTCACGGCGGCGCGGCGGCGTGAGCTCCTCGAAGAGTTGAAACCGCTGTTGAACCCCGCCGACCACCCGTGGGCCGCGTGGGCGACCTACACCGGTCCGGGCATGAACAGCCGCTGGAACCCGGAGAAGCAGCTGCAGATCGTGCTGCTCGACCCGTCACGGGTGGCCGAGGTGCGGTACGAGCACGTCCAGGGCGGCCGGTTCCGCCACACCGCCCGCCTCGCGCGGTTCCGGCCCGACAAAGACCCGATCGAGTGCACCTACGAACAGCTGGAAGAGGTGCCACCGGCCGAGCTGGACGCCCTGTTCGGCGAGGCGGAGCGGCGCAGATCAACCTGAGGGGCGAGACAATCTCCGGGTGAAGGTGATCAAGCGGGACGGCGCGCACGAGATCGAGATCCAGCGGTCGCGGTTCCTGTGCCACGTCGCCCGCGTCACCTCTGACCAAGAAGCTTCCGAGTTCTTCGCGCGGATCCGCAAGGAGCACTGGCAGGCCACGCACAACTGCACGGCGTTCCGGACCCGCGACACCCAACGCTCGTCCGACGACGGCGAACCCGCGGGCACCGCGGGCGTGCCGATGCTGGAAGTGCTGACGCGACGGGACCTCGTCGACACCGCTGTCGTCGTCACCCGCTACTACGGCGGCATCAAGCTCGGCGCGGGCGGCCTCGTCCGGGCGTACGGGCGGGCCGTGTCCGAGGCCATCGACTCGCTGGGCACTCTCACGCGCGAACGGCACGAGACCCTCCTGCTCGCCGCGGACCACGACCAGGCGGGCAAGCTGGAGAACGCGTTGCGGGCCGCCGGGTACCAGGTCGCGGACACCGAGTACGGCCACGACGTCACCTTCACCGTGCACACGCGCGACCCGGAGGGGTTCGAGGTCTGGCTCGCCGCTCAGACGGGCGGTGCGGTCACCGCGATCCGGGGCGAGCCGGTCGACGTCGACGTCGCCGACTAGCGCGGTGGCGGCGCCCTACCCCTAGAAGGGCGCCGCCCACGCTGGGCCAGATCCTCTGGGCTAGGTCTTCGGGTCCGGCGGCGGGTTGTCGGGTTTGCGGGTCTCGACGAGCAGGTCGCGAATGTCACCGTTCATGGGTTCTTCATAGAGCGAACGCGTTGTTCGGTTCCGCCGACTGGACGCCGAACAAACAACGAGGGAACAATCCGGCGGGTGCCGAGACCCGAGCGCCCGCTGGATTCCGACGATGACGAGCTGCTCAGGTTCGCCGCGGACTTGAGATTGTTGCGTGAGAAAGCAGGTAAGCCGACCTACCGCGAGCTGAGCAAGGCCGCGCACTATTCGGTGACGGTGCTCTCCGAGGCGGCGAGTGGCCGGAAACTGCCCAGCCTGGCGGTGACGGTCGCGTACGTGCACGCGTGCGGCGGCGACGTCGAACAATGGCGCCGAAGATGGCACGAGGTCGCCGAGAGCGTGAAGCCCGCCGATCCCGACCGCCAACCGCCGTACCTCGGCCTCGGCGCGTTCCAGGCGGAGGACTCCAGCCGGTTCTTCGGCCGGGAGAAACTCGTCGGACAACTGCTGGAAAAAGTGAGCGAACGTCCTTTCGTGGGCGTTTTCGGCGCTTCCGGATCGGGCAAGTCGTCACTGCTGCGCGCAGGTCTCGTGGCGTCCCGGCCCGCCGACGTCTTCTCCCCCGGCCCGCATCCGCTGAAGCTCTGGGGCGAGTGCGCCGCGGAGCTCGTGGTGATCGACCAGTTCGAGGAGGTCTTCACCCTCTGCCGCGACGAGGACGAGCGCGAGGCGTTCATCGAGGCCATCACACACGCCACCGAACGCAAGGTCGTGGTCGGCGTCCGCTCCGACTTCTACGGCCACTGCGGCCGCTACCCCGACCTGGTCGACGCGCTGCACGACGCGCAGATCCTGGTCGGCACGATGAGCCCGGCCGAACTGCGGCGCGCGATCACCGAACCGGCGTTGCGCGCGGGCTACACCGTCGAGGGCGCGTTGGTGTCGGTGCTGGAGGCCGAGCGCGCGCCGTTGCCCCTCGTCTCGCACGCGCTGCTGGAGACGTGGCGTCGTCGTCGCGGCACCCGTCTGACCGTGGCCGGCTACGAGGAGACGGGCGGCGTACGGCACGCGTTGGCCCAGAGCGCCGAGGCCGCGTATGTGGAGCTCGACGTGGCCCAGCAGGCGATCGCGCGCAAGATCTTCCTGCGGCTGACGGCGCTCGGCGAGGGCACTGAGGACACCAAACGGCGCGTGAGCCGCGACTCTCTCGACAACGATGACGACACGTTGTTCGTGCTGGACCACCTCGCGCGCGCACGGCTGATCACGCTCGACGACACCGGCGTCGACCTCACGCACGAGGCCGTGATCCGCTCGTGGCCGCGGTTGTCCGGCTGGCTGACCGCGAACCGCGACGGTCTGCGCGTCCACCACCAGCTGACCGAGGCGTCCGCGACCTGGGAGTCCCTCAACCGCGACTCGGGCGCGCTCTATCGCGGCGTGCGACTCGCATTGGCCCGTGAGTGGGCGACAGCGGACGACGACTCGATGTCCGCACGCGAACGCCGGTTCCTCAACGCCAGCATCGAGGCCGAAGAAGCCGAACACGTGGCCACGCGCCGCCGGACCCGCAGGCTGCGGCAGCTCGTCGGGCTGCTGACCGTGCTGCTCGTGCTCGCCGTGACCGCCGTCGGCTACGCGATCAAGGCCCAGCGCGAGACGACCGAGCAGCGCAACATCGCCATCGCGCGCAAGGCGGTGAGCGACGCGCAGGGCCTGCAGCCGGCCGACGCCGCGCTCTCCACCCAGCTGAGCCTCGCCGCCCAGCAGCTCGCCGACAACACCGAGACCCGCGACAACCTGCTGAGCGCCACGGCGGACCCGTACTTCACCCGGATCGCCGCGCACGAGCTCGACATCCCGGCCGTCGCCACGTGGGGCACCACGCTCGCGACGGTCAGCTGGGACCACCAGCTGAAGCTGTGGGACATCGCCGACGTCCACGCACCACGGCCCCTGAGCAGCACCGACACCGGCGAGGAGCTGCACGGCGTCGTCCGCGCCCGGGACGGCCTGCTCGCCCTCACCACGGAGCGGAGCGTCCTGTTCTACGACGTGACCGACCTCGGCGCCCCGAAGAAGAAGGGCACGATCCCCCGGCCGAAAGACACCGCCAAGATCAGCGACGTCGCGTTCACCCCGGACGGCACGACGGCGGCGGTGGCGGTCGAGAACGTCGTCCAGTTCTGGCAGGTCTCCGATCCGGACCACCCCGTCCTCACCAGCACGCTGACCGGGTTCGAGTCCGCCACCCGACGGCTGCGGTTCCGGCCGGACGGCAAGGCGCTCGCCGTGGCGGTGGACAAGACCCTCACGCTGTGGACCTACGGGGACGGCGAGCCGCGGCGTCAGGGCGTGGGCAGTGCCCACACCGGCGGGATCGAGACGCTCGAGTTCACGCCCGACGGCAGGTCGCTGGCGACCGGCGGCTGGGACCACCTCGCCGTGCTGTGGGACGTGACCGATCTCGCGAACCCCCGCAAGCGCGCGGAGTTCGCCGATTTCACCGCCATCGTGTGGGGCGTGGGCTTCTCGCCGGACGGCACGACGCTCGCCGCGACCGGTGACGGGCGAACGCGGTTGTGGGACCTCGCCCACCTCGACCAGGAAGGCAGGCCACGACTGCTCGCCACGCTCACCAGCGGCGTGTACGAGGCGGAGTTCACCCAGGACAACTCCACCCTGGTGATCTCGGAGGGCCCGAAGGCGGTGCGGCTGCAGCGGTTGGGCGACCTGCCGTTGCTGGGCCACGAGAACAACATCTCCGCGACGTCGTTCCGCCCGGACGGCCAGGTGCTCGCGACCAGCAGCTGGGACAGCACGGTGTGGCTGTGGCGCATGACGCCGCAACGCGGGCGTGAACCGATCACGCGGATCACCGACGCGCGCGGCTACCTGCGGTTCACCACGTTCAGCCCGGACGGCGAGCTGCTCGCGGTGGCGAGCGACGACGGGTTCTGCCGCCTCTACGACGTCAGCGACGTGACAGCGCCAGTCCTGCTCGCGGCACTGCCGCCGCAGACCGACCGGGCGGTGTCGGCGGCGTTCACCCCGGACAGCAAGACGCTCGCGGTCGGCACGTTCCGGCAGGTGTTGTTGTGGGACCTCATCGACGAAGGCGCCTACGGCGACGCCTTCCATCGCTGAACCACGTTTGCGCGCGGGGTCTCGTAGGCCCGTTCAGAACAAAGAATCGACCCGTTTTCGGGCGCTCCTAGGAGGGTTCAGTGAGCGGTGATGCGCCTGCGGCCCGGCACTTGGCCAGACAGGCTGGCCTGGTGAGTCAGGTGTCCGGCCGGGGTTCGTGGCGTGCCGTTCTGCGGCGGATCGCCGACGCCGTGCTCGACCAGCTGCCGCGATCCCAGGTCGCCTCCGGCTGGCGGGACACGGCCTCGCAGGAGCGGCCCGGCTGGCGCGAGCGTGCTGCCCACCTCGACGCAGACATCGTGTCCTCCGTCGACTACCGGTCCTGCCGCCGCTGCGGACTGGCCTGGGTAGAGCAGCCCTACACCGACCCTCTCTACCAGCGCTGCGGACTTGCCAGGGCAGCGCTCGCGGCCCTGCGCGCCGAACACCCCGACCTGAACTGGCACACCCTCGGCGGCCACCTCAC
>NZ_JBEXPJ010000139.1:0-24093 GCF_040611995.1 Lentzea sp. NPDC006480 | reverse complement strand
GTGGCCGTACTCGTCGTTGATCTTCTTGAAGCGATCGAGGTCGATCATCAGCAACGCGACCTGCTCCCACCGGCGATGCGCGCGGCGGTGCACGTGAGGAGGCCGTGGTGGACCGCGAGACCTGGCTCGTGGCGGACGCGCTGTCGCGGCTCGCGCACGAACACCGCGAGGTGATCAGCCGCGCCTGCTGTCGCCGCGAGACCGTCGCCGAGCTCGCCGACGCGCTCGGCCTGCCGCCGGACGCGGTGAAGTCCCGCCTGCACCACGGCCTGCACGCGTTGGACCGGGCGCTGCGGGAGAACGGCGTCATCGCGCGGCCCGCACCCCACGAGGCGACTCCCCCAGTTCGCGGCGGCACACCTTGTTGAACGCCCGCAGGTGCGGGTCCCGCACCGGTTCACCGATGCGGGACCCGCACGTCACGGGGTGGAGAGCTCGAAGCGCGACACCGCGACCGAGCCACCGAGAGCCTGCGTGGCGTGGTTGAAGATGCCGAACCGGTAGCCCATGAAGAACTGCCAGTCGCTCTTCAGCGTGAAGCCGGACCCGAGTGACGTGAAGTTCACTCCGTCGGTGCTGTAGGAGAACCGGGCCTGCCGACCGCTGCCGGGACGGATGTCGGCGTTGGCGCGCAACCAGATCCGGGTGCCGGTGAGGTTCGCGCTCGCGACCTCGGTGCCGGTGCCGGTGGTGTTCCAGTTGCCGTCCATGGTCAGCCCGTTGACCATGACGACGCGGTTGCGCCCGTTGTCGCGTTTGATCCCGATCCAGGCCGAGGAGTCCCGCAGCATCGCGAGACCGCTGCGGTCACCGTCGCGCATCGAGGTCACGTCGAGCGTGACGGTCGCGGTCGACGACGGACCCTGGATCCGGTGGGTGAGGGTGTTGCGGGCGTTGTACAGGTCGTTGGTGACGGTCGCGGTCGAGAGACGCAAACCGTTGTCGACGCTGTACTTCGTGGTGTCCGGGTTGTGGTTCCACTCCCACTGCGGCCCGAGTCGGGTGCCCTCGAAGGTGTCCACCCCGGTCATCGGTTTCACCTGGCGTGGTGGCGGCGGGAGGTTCGGCATCGGGTAGTTCGCGCCCCAGCCGCCGTTGACCGTGGTGATGCGCGGCCAGCCGTCCGCGGTCCAGGTGATCGGCGCGAGCACCGGCACGCGGCCGCCGGGATAGGCGTCGATGAACGCCATGTAGTACCAGTCGCCGTTCTGCGTCTGCACGAGACCGCCCTGGTGCGGCACTCCCGCGCCCTGCACCGGGGTCGGCATGTTCAGCAGCACCTGCTGGACGGTGTACGGCCCGAACGGGCTCGACGCCCTCAGCACGTACTGGCCGTTCGCGGGCCTGGTGACCCAGATGTAGTAGTAACCGCCCCGCTTGTAGAACCGGGAGCCCTCCAGGGTGCCGATGTTCGACGGGGTCTGGAACACCTGCTGGGAGCGCACCTCGGACTTCCCGTCCGGTGAGAGCTGCGCGACGCTGATCTGGGTGTTGCCGTACGCGACGTACATCGTGTCGTTGTCGTCGACCAGCATGCCCGCGTCGTAGTAGCACTTGTTGATGGTGGACAGCTTGGACCACTGCCCGTCCACCGCCGCGGCGGTGTAGATGTGGGTCTGCGCGAAGTCGACGCACCCGCCCCAGTAGTACGTCTTGTTGCTCTTGCGGTAGTTCAGGAACGACGCCCAGATCCCGCGCACGTAACCACGGCCGCCGCTGAGGTCGTACTTGGCGCCGAAGTCCAGCCGTGGCACGGAATGCCCGGCGTACTCCCAGTTCACCAGGTCGTACGAGCGCAGGATCGGCGCGCCCGGCGAGTAGTGCATCGTCGACGCCGAGTAGTAGTACGCGTCGTCCACGCGGATGATGTCGCCGTCCGCGAAGTCCTGCCACACCACCGGGTTCTTGAACGACGTGGGCGCCGGGCCCGACGTGGTCGTCGTTGTGGTCGTCGTCGTGGTCGTGGTGGTCGGGTCGCCGCCGCCGCCGCAGGCGACACCGTTCAGGCGGAACGACACCGGATCGGGGTTGGCCGAGGAGTACGTGCCGTTGAACCCGAACTCGACCTTGCCGCCGGTCGGCACGGAACCGTTGTAGGAGACGTTGCGCGCGCTGACCTGGTTGCCGTTCTGCGTGAGCACGGCGTTCCAGTGCTGGCCGACCTGCTGGCCGTCGGCGTAGGTCCACTCCAGGTTCCAGCCGGTGATCGCGTCACCGGTGTTGGTGATCGACACGGACGCGCCGAAACCGCCCTGCCACTCGGAGGTCTTGGCGTAGGTGACCGAACAGCCGGGAGCCGCCTGGGCCGCCGTGCTCGCGGCGAGCCCTCCGGCCACGAGGCTGAGTGCGGCGAGAGCCGCCGCCGGAACACGCTTCATGATCGTGACCACTTCTGGTTGGACTGGCCGTTGCAGGTCCACAGCACCAGCCGCGAGCCGTTCGCGGTGCCGGCGCCTTCCACGGTCAGGCACAGGCCGGCGTTGGCGTTGCGGACCGATCCGTCGGCCTCCGCCGTCCAGCGCTGGTTCGCCTGACCGTTGCACGGCCAGCTGATGACGCGGGTGCCGTTGGTGGTGCCCTGGTTGCTGGCGTCCAGGCACTTGTCGCCGAAGACGCGGATCTCACCGTTCGGCCACGAGGTCCACTGCTGGCTCGCCGCGGTGGCGCAGTCCTGGATCGCCGTGTTGGCACCGTTCGCCGTGGAGCCGTTCTCCACGTCGACGCACCGGTTGGACGCCGCACCGCGCAACCGGGCGGTGGTGCCGGTGATCGGGCTGCCGCCGGTCACCCGGAAGGCTGCCACACCGTGTGCCGGAACGGATGCGGAGATCGCGCCCGAAGTGGTGGACGTGCCGCCCGTCCACTGGTCGGTGAGCGTGAAGTTGTTGCCGGACAGACCGATCTGGGTGGCCGTGGTGGACACGGTCGCGGTGCCGGAGCCCCGGTTGAAAAGCCCGACCGCGATCGAGCCGTCCGAAAGCGGTTTGGCGAACACCTCGGTGTTGCCGTCGTCGCGCACCCGCCGTCCACCGGCACCGAGCCGGTCCTGGTTGACCGCGATCAGGCGCGAGTTGCGCAGGATCGCGCTCACATCGGCGGACATGGTGCGGATGTCGTTGCCCGCCATCAGGGGCGCGGCCAGCAACGCCCACAGCGTGAAGTGCGAGCGCGACTCGGTGAGCGACAACCCCGGACGGCCGACGACGAGCATGTCCGGGTCGTTCCAGTGGCCGGGGCCGGACTGGACGGCGAGCGGGGCGGTGACGTCCAGGACGTTGCCCACGCCCATCGGATAGCTGTTGACGTTGTTGTTCTGCCAGATGTCCAGCAGGTCCTCGGTGGTGCGCCACAGGTCGGCGACCTCACCCCAGTTGTACCGGTCGCCGGTGATGGCGTGGAAGCTGTTGGGGTTGATGCTGTAGACGATCGGCCGTCCGGTGGCGCGCAGGGCGTCGCGCATGATCGTGAACCGGGCGACCTGCTCGTCGCGGGTGCCGGCGCCCGAGCACCAGTCGTACTTCAGGTAGTCGACGCCCCACGACGCGAACGTGCGCGCGTCCTGTGCCTCGTGGCCCTTGCTGCCGGTCGCGCCGGGGAAGGCTCCGGTGCCCTGCGCGCACGTCTTCTCGTTGGGCACCTGGTAGATGCCGAACTTCAGGCCGCGCGCGTGGATGTAGTCGCCCAGCGCCTTCATCCCGCTCGCGAACTTCGTGGGATGCGGCCGCAGGTTGCCCGCGGAGTCGCGCTGCGGGTCGAACCAGCAGTCGTCCACGACGACGTACTGGTAGCCCGCGTCGCGCATGCCGGAGGACACCATCGCGTCGGCGGCCTGACGCACCTGGGCCTCGGTGATGCCGCACCCGAAGCTGTTCCAGCTGTTCCAGCCCATCGGCGGGGTCAGCGCGGGACTGCCGGGTGCGGCCTGCGCGGGGCCGGCGG
Source organism: Lentzea sp. NPDC006480 (assembly GCF_040611995.1). Taxonomy (NCBI): domain Bacteria; kingdom Bacillati; phylum Actinomycetota; class Actinomycetes; order Pseudonocardiales; family Pseudonocardiaceae; genus Lentzea; species Lentzea sp. NPDC006480. The sequence goes on along the minus strand of NZ_JBEXPJ010000139.1, from coordinate 20,154 downwards.
TGATGGTCGCGATCGCCGCCAGCACCGCGGCGGCGAGGTGTGGCAGCCTTCTTGGCCGGGTGGGCATCGTCGGTCCCTCTCAGGCAGGGGTGACGCCGCCGGGGATCCGGGTCCCGGCGGCGTCGGTCTGTGGGGGTCAGCAGGTCGAGTTGGTCTGCGTCAGCAGGCCGAGCTTCCACGGCAGCTTGTTGTAGTCACCACCGGCGCTGGGGTTGATGCCCTGGTAGAGGAAGCGGAGCTGACAGGGGTTGATCTCCATCGTCTGGTCGACGCCCGCGCGGATCATCTCGCCGTGGCTGAAGTCGCGCGTCCACTGTCCACCTGGGAGCGTCACGTTGTTCGAGCGGGCGAACGGGTTCGACTCCTCGGCGGCCAGCGGGGTCCACGGACCGGTGATCGCCGAAGCGGTCCAGGTGCGGAACCACCGCCTGCCGTCCGACCCGATCGCCTCGACGATCAGCATCCACTGGTTGCGCCCGGCGACCTTGTAGACGTTGGATGCCTCGAACAACCGGTTCTTGTTCGAGTCCTGCAGCGCGATGACGGTGTTGGTGAACCCGTTGGGGAACTGCCCGATCGTCGTCTCGGACCGGTAGAGATGGCCGTTGTCGTCAGACGAGAACAGGTAGCACTTCGCGGTGTCGCACACCATCCAGAAGTCGACCCAGTAGCCGTTGCCGATGTTGTCCCGGATGATCTGCGGCATGCCGTTCGCGTAGAAGTTCTTCGGCGCCGACCACGACGACGGGTTCGAGATGTCCGTGGTCGTCGAGTACGACGCGTTCGATCCCGTCTGGTACACGAGGTACCACAGGCGTTGTGGCGCGAAGTAGAACACGTGCGGCGCGGCCTTGTAGCCACCACCGACGGCCGTGCGGTCGAGGTAGTAGTGCGGCGCCGAGGCGGCCTGCGACCAGTCGGTGAAGCTCGTGTACATGATGTTGTAGCCGGTGGTGTAGACCGACGCGAACACGTGGTACTTGCCGTTGTAGTACACGACGCTCGGGTCCTTCACCGAGTAGACGTTCGGGTGCGCCGAGTCCGGCTTGGGACTGATCAGCGCGCCGCTGGAGGACCACCGGAAGCTCGACGGCAGGTTACCGGCGGGCGGGTTGCCCGTGGTGGTCGTCGTGGTCGTCGTGGTGGGACCGACGTCGCCGGTGCACAGGGTGCCGTTCAGCGTGAACGCCGTGGGGTTCGGGTTGCTCGTGCCGCTCGTCGACCCGTTGAACCCGAACTCGACCTTGCCGCCGGTCGGGATCGCCGCGTTGTAGGAGACGTTGCGCGCGGTCACCTGGGCCCCGGACTGGGTCGCCTCGGCGTTCCACGCCTGCTTCACCTGCTGACCGGCACCGAAGCTCCAGGTGAGATTCCAGCCGTCGATCGCGTCACCGAGGTTGGTGATGGCGACGTTCGCGGTGAACCCACCGTCCCAGGTGGACGGTGCGGAGTAGGACACCGAACACCCCGGCGCGGCTGCCGCGGGAGGCAGCGTCACGGCGGTGATCGCGGACAGGGTGACCAGCGGGACCGCGGCCGCGACCACGAGCCGCGCTGGCCGCGATGCGAACAGTCGTGCGAAGAACATGATCACCCTTCGGCGTCGGAGGGATCTGCGGGCGGGGTTCACGGACTGGAGCAGGTCGCGGTGCCGATCGCCGGCGCACCGGAACCGGAGGCGAGGAAGCCGAACGTGGTGGAGCCACCGGGGCTGATCGTGCCGTTGTAGGACGCGTTGGTGACCGTGCCCGAACCGCTGGCTACGCCGTTCCAGATCTGGGTGACGGTGTGGCCGCCGGGCAGGGTGAACCGGACCGTCCAGCCGGAGATGGCCGACGCGGCGGGGTTGGCGACGGTGACCTCGCCCTGGAAGCCTCCGTCCCAGCTACGAGTCACGGCCGGCGTCGCGGTGCACCCTCCGCCGGGCTGTGGCGGCGCCGGGTCGCCGATGCTGCCGGGGACGGCCGACAGCGCGTTGAACCAGACCGCGGCCATCTTGCCGTAGCCGGCGGCGTTCGGGTGGATGCCGTCGGGCAGGTCGGAGACCGGCACCGCCGGGTACATGTCCACCACGTGCACCCGTTTGCCCGCCGCCGCTTTAGCCCGCAACAGCGGCACGATGGCAGCGTTGTAGTTGCGCACGGTCCCGTCGGCGAAGCTGATCGGGATGATCGTCGAGACGAACACCTCCGCCGAGGGCGCCTGTGCGGTGATCTTGTCCACCAGCGCGGAGAGCCGCCGGGGTGCTCCCGCCGGATCACTGCCGTACATGTCGTTGGTGCCGATGTGCAGCAGGATCGTGCGCGGGGTGTAGGTGCGCAGCCAGTTCACGACGTTCGCGTCGACCTGTGCGATGGTCCAGCCGGGATGACCCTCGTGGTTGCGGTCGGGCATGGACGAAGGACCGTCCGCCAACGACCCCACGAAGTCGATGGAGCGCCCGGCGGCGCGCAGCTTCGTGCCGAGATCGAGCCGATAGCCACCGATCGAGCCGCCCTGGGTGATCGAGTCGCCGAGCGGCATGATCCGCACCGGATCCACAGTGGACTGTTCCGCCACCGCGGGCGACGCCGTCAGCAGGACGGCGATCAAGGCTCCGCACAGCGCTTTGAGCGGGCTAGGCATGCGTTCAACGTAACGAGGCGGACACAGCCGGGTCAAAGCTAAATGTTAGCGCTAACTTTTAGCTCTGGCCGTTCGACATCGTCGAATTCCCGTTCGACACAAGAGAAACTGATCCAAGCGCCATCTGGCAAAGCTGCAGCGAAACTTACGCTGTTAGCGTGCGCATCCGGTTCCCCCGCGCGGCGCCGCCACCGAGCCACCCTCGCGCACGGGCATCGGCACCCGGTGGATCATCGGCGCGCGGGCGCCGCGCCCGCGCCGCACGACCAGGTCCACCAGGACCCGGATTGCCCACGCGCCGAGCTCGTAGTGCGGCAGGGCGACCGTGGCCAGCCGCGGCCGCATCCACGAGGCGATCGGATGGTCCTCGAAACCGATCACCGAGACGTCGTCCGGCACCGACAGTCCCGCCTCGGCCAGTGCCTGGTAGGCCCCGAACGCGAGGCGGTCGTTGAGACACACCAGCGCCTTGGGCCGGTGCGTGCGCAGCAGCTCCGCGGTGGCGTCGAAGCCGTGCTCGGGTGTCCACTTCGGACACCAGCGCGCGCTGGCGACCTCCGCTCCCGCCGCCGTGAAGACCTCGCGCAGGCCCAGCAGCCGGTCGGCGGCCGCGATGCCGTGCGACGGGATGTCGCACATGCCCGGCCCGGCGCCGATCAGGTGGATGTCGCGGTCGTGTCCCGCCTCGACCAGGACGCGCGCGGCCGATCGGCCCGCCTGCACCTCGTCCGGCAGCACCGACGGAACGGCCGCGGAGGTGGCGGGCGTGGCGTTGAGCAGCACGGCGGGCCCGTCGTACAGGACGTCCGGGACAGCGGCCGTCCTGGTGTGCGTGGACGCGAACACCACGCCGTCCGCGCGCCGGTCGCGCATGGTGTCGACGAGCGCCCGCTCGACCAGCGGGTCCCCGCCCGACTCCGCCACGAACAACATGAACCCGTGCCGGTACGCGGCATCCACCGCGCCCTTGACCATGTCGCCGGCCCACCCGGACGACGCCACGGTGTCGGACACGAACCCGATCGTCTGCGACCGTCCGGCGCGCGACCCGGCCGTCAGGGAGCTGCGCCGATAGCCGAGCTGCTGCGCCGTCGAACGCACCCGCCGCTCGGCCTCCGTCGAGATGCGGAGCTCCCGCGCCCGTCCGGTCAGCACCAGAGACGCCGTCGTGACCGACACCCCACTCGCCGCCGCCACGTCGGCCAGTGTCACGCGCGTCCGTCCCACCGCGAATCCGCCTCCCGTTGCCCGGCCGCATCTGCCGGCCGGGTTACCTGAAATGCCTGCGAGCAACCGTTTTCGCCGAACGACCTGGGCGGAGAGGTCGTTCGGTGAGCGCTCTCACCTCTTCAGACGACTGGGATCCCCGGCTTCGCCACGGCGCACCAGCCACGCCTCGGTGATGTGCGTGAACATGGCGTCCGCCGCACCGGCCGGATCCTTGGCGGCGATGCGTTCGCAGATGTGCCTGTGCCCGGCGTTCGACGCCAGGCACAGGTCGCGGCTGCTCTCGCCTCGGTAGCCGGCCGTGTTGATGGCCTGGCCCTCCAGCGAGCGCACGACACCGCGGGCGAGGCGGTTCCCGGACGCCTGCATGATCGTGTCGTGGAAGAGGCGGTCGTGCTCCTCGTAGGCGGCGACGTCGTCGACGAGCTCGTCCATCCGGCCCACCAGTTCCCGCAACCGTGCCACGGTCTCGTCGCCGGCGGTGCGCGCGGCGACCTGCGCCATGTCGGACTCCAGCAACCGCCGGGTCACGACGAGGTCGTCGAGAACCGCGAGGCTCTCGTCCTCCGCGATCGCGGCGGCGAGGACCTGCTCGTCGAGCATGTTCCACATCACCGGAGGGTTGACGGTCGTGCCGGAGCCCTGGCGCACCCGGACCAAACCCTTCTCCTGCAGGACTTTCACCGCCTCGCGGATCACCGTCCTGCTCACCGAGAAGGTCTCGCAGAGCACCGGCTCGGGCGGCAGGGTGACACCCTCGCCGTAGGTGCCGCGGATGATCCGCTGCACCAGCTCCGCGGTGACCGCCGCGGCGAGGCTGGCCGGTCTCCGCGTCCATCCCGCAGTGGTGGACGTGTCCGGCTGCCGACCTGTCGTTGTCATGTTCGACTCCGTTGCGCCGCCTGTCGATCCGGGTGCCACATTATAGGTAACACCATTGACGTCACACGTCATACGAGTTACGTTCGCGTTGATTCACCCTCCGGCCGGACAGGCCGGCTTCTCCCGGAGAAGTGAGCCGCGCTGCAGCAGCGCCCACTCCGGTTCGCCGCCCTGCTCTCCCGGCGACCACTCCACATATCGTCCACTGTGGACTGAGGGTGCCGCGGCCCGCTTCCTCCGCCAGGACCGGTTGATCCAGCCGAACACCTCGGGAGGTCCCTTGTCCACGTCCTCGTCATTGCGGCGGGCCGCACTCGCGGCCGTCGCGGTGGTCACCACCGCGATCGCCACCGCTCCCCCTGCCTCCGCCGACACCACGACCCTCCACGCGTCCCCCACGGGCACGGGCACCGCCTGCACCGCCGCCGAACCGTGCTCACTTCCAGCGGCGCAAAGCGCTGTGCGGTCGCGCAACGGCACGATGACCGGTGACATCGTCGTAGAGCTCGCCGACGGGGTTTACCGGCTGTCGCAACCGTTCCGGCTCACCGCCGCGGACTCGGGCGGCAACGGGTTCCGCGTGCGCTGGCAGGCCGCCGCGTCGGCCCGTCCCGTCATCACCGGCGCCAGGGCCGTCACCGGGTGGTCGGTCGCCGACGCCGGGAAGAACATCTACCGCGCGAACGTCGGCACCGGTCTCGACAGCCGCCAGCTCTACGTCGACGGCACGGTCGCGACTCGGGCGAGAACGCAGGTGAACCGGTCCGACTTCACCTTCACCGACACCGGCATGCGATTCTCGAACGGCGCCCTGAGCTACCTGAACAACCTGGCGAACCAGAACCGGGTCGAGGTGGAGAGCGTCAACTCGTTCACCGACAGGTACTCGCCGGTGCAGAGCATCGGCGGCAACTTCCTCACGATGCAGCAACCCGCCTGGAACAACAACACCTTCGGCTACGACACGCTCAACAACCCGTTCCGCGCCGGACCGCTCTACCTGGCGAACGCGTACGAGTTCCTGGACTCACCGGGCGAGTGGTACCTCAACCCCGGCACCGGCGTCCTCTACTACATCCCCCGCCCTGGGCAGAACATGAGCAACGTCAGCGTGGAGCTGCCTGCGTTGCAGTCACTGGTCGACGTGGGCGGCACCTATGACGCGCCCGCGCACGACATCTCGTTCAGCGGGATCACCTTCACCGGCACCTCGTGGCTCGGCCCCAGCAGCAACCAGGGTTTCGCCGACCAGCAGACCGGCGCCTACATCTCCGGCAACTGGAACTGGCCAGCCGACCGGCTGAACTCGTGCAAGAGCGGCTGTCAGGCGTTCGAGGCGGTCCGGCCGCACTGGTCCCAGATGCCCGCCGCCGTCCAGATCTCCGCCGCCAGCGGGATCACCTTCACCGACTCCCGTTTCGTCAACCTCGGGCAGACCGCGATCGGCATCGGCAACGACGCCAACGCGCACGCGAGCGGTGTCGGCCTGGGCGCGTCCGGCATCACGATCACCCGCTCGGAGATCGCCCAGAACTCGGCGGGCGGAGTCGTCGTCGGTGGCGTGCAGGCCGACGCGCACCACCCGAGCGACCAGCGGATGGTCAACCGCGACATCACCGTGAGCTACAACAGGATCCACGACCTCGGCCTCGAGTACCGGGGCATCGTGTCGGTGCTCAACACGTACGTCACCAACGGGACCGTGGCCAACAACGAGATCTACAACCTGCCGTACTCCGGCATCAACGTCGGTTACGGATGGGGCTCCAACGACGCGGGCGGCAGCAACCACTACGCGAACCGCGGCCTCTACAACTACCAGCCGCGGTACAGCACCCCGACCACCGCGTCCGGCAACAAGATCGTCAACAACTACGTCCACGACGTGATGCAGCAAATGACCGACGGCGGCTGCATCTACACGCTCGGCTGGAACCCGAACGCGGACATCAGCGGCAACTACTGCCTGCGCACCAACGGGTGGTTCGGCCTCTACTTCGACGAGGGCTCCAAGTACTACCGCGCGACCGGCAACGTCTTCTCCGCCACCGGCACTTGGGCCACCGCGAACTACGGCGGCGGCGAGAACATGGGCAACTGGACGCTCACCGGCAACTGGTCGAGCAACGGCAGCAGCAACATCTCCAACGGCGACCGCGGCAACGTCGTCAACAACAACGTCGTGGTCTCCAACGGCAACTGGCCGGCCGGAGCGCAGGCCGTGATGGCGAACGCCGGACCGGGCGGCGGCGGTGGCGGCGGCCGCGAGAACGTCACCGTCGTCGGCACCCAGTCGGGCCGCTGCCTCGACGTCGCCGCCACGAGCAACAACACCAGGCCGAGGCTCTGGGACTGCGGCAGCGGCGCGAACCAGCGCTGGAACTACACCTCCGCCAAGCAGTTCACGATCGGCGGCAAGTGCCTGGACGCCTCGGGAGGCGGCACCGCCAACGGCACCGCGGCGATCCTCTGGGACTGCCACGGCGGCCTGAACCAGCAGTGGAACCTCAACGCCGACGGCAGCGTCACCGGCGCGCAGTCCGGGCTGTGCCTCGACGCCAGCGGCAACGGGACCGCGAACGGCACGCAGATCCAGCTCTGGACGTGTCACGGCGGCACGAACCAGCAGTGGACTCTGCGCGGCTGATCTCGTCCACAAAGGACGATTGCCCGTCCCGGCCGGGACGGGCAATCGTCTTCTTCTCCCTGTCGCCAGGAGGTCAGGAGCAGGCGGTGCCGTTCAACACCGGTGACGCGAACGGCGGCGCGGACCCGTTGTGGTTCGCGTTGAACCCGAGGGTCAGCTTGCCACCGGCCGGCAGCGAACCGTTCCAGTCGGCGTTGACGACGCGGACCACGTCACCGGTGTCGGTCCACGTCCCGTTCCAGCCGTTCGTGACGGTCACGCCGGGAGCCGAGAAGGTGAAGGTCCACCCGTTGACCGCCGAGCCCCGGTTCTCGATCACGATCTCGCCGGTGTAGCCGCCCTGCCACTGGCTGACCACGCGATGGCTCGCGAGGCAGCCGCCGCCGGGGTTGTTGCCCGTCGTGGTCGTCGTGGTCGTGGTCGTGGTCGTCGTGGTGATCGGCCCTGCCGCCATCGCCAGCTCGTAGGCCCGCTGTGGCACGAACTGCCCGGCCGGTCCGATGCAGCCGTCCGACTCCCCCGGCAGCTTGACCCACAGGAACGCGTCGATCCTGGAGTCACCCGTGTTCACCGTGCTCGGGGTGCCGATCGCGCGACCGGGAGGATCGCACCACTCGGTGCCCTGCGGGCCGTTGCCGTTGCGGCTGGTGTCCACCACGGCCTTGAGCCGGCCGTCGCCGACGGCGTTCAGCACGTTCTTCGCGTAGTTCACCTCGTCGGAGGTCGTGCGGTAGTTCGACACGTTCGTCGAGATGCCGTCGGCGCTGTTCGAGATGTCCGCGCCCCGCAGCCTGTTCGCCGCCTCCGCCGGGTTCAGCCACGCGGAGTTCCCGATGTCGAAGTACACCTTGGCCCGCGAGGACCCGGACTTCAGCTTCTTGCCCGCGTAGGCGATGGACGCCTTGGTCTGGTTCTGCTGGTCCGCGTTCTGGCAGTTGCTCATGATCGGCAGGACGTCCGGTTCCAGCACGATCGTCGCCGCCCGCCCGCCGAGCCCGGCCGCGATCTCGTCCACCCACGCGCGGTAGGCCTGGTGCGACGGCGCTCCGCCACCGCTCGCGCCGCCGCAGTCGCGGTTGGGGATGTTGTAGACCACCAGGATCGGGATCTTCCCCGCCGAGGCGGCCGCGCCGACGAACGAGCTGATCTCCGAACGGATCGACGAGGTGTTGGTGGTCGTGTACCAGCGTGGCTGCGGCACCGAGGCGATCCGGTCGCGGATCACCGCCGCCCGCGAGTCGCCGGGGTTGGCTGCCACCCATCTGGCGCTGGAGCTCATCGGATCGACGTAGAACGCCGACTCGGCGGCGTTGACCGTGACGCCACCGACGGCCAAGGCCGCGGTGCCCGCCACGAGCACGCCGACAGCGGCGCACGCGCCGCTCGCAAACTTCCACCGGGTCATCTTGCCGCCTCTCGGGACACGAGCATGAGAGCGCTCTCGCACAACGGCGGGCGAGCGCCGGGGAAAGCGGGTTCAGACGGCCGTCAACCTAGCCAGGGCACCAAGGGCCGTCAACGCTAAAAATGTTAGCGCTAACTTTAGCAAAATCGATTCCCCAGACCTGACCTGAACGCGTTCGACTGCATTCGACATGCAGATTGGGAGCGCTCCCTTGTTTTCCTAGTCCGTTCAGCTCAATCTTCCCGTTGAGTACTCCACCCCTTCTTGTGAGCGTGAACATTGAGCTGCCACACTCCACCACGGCGCGTTCTCAGTCGCTTGGGTGTGCGCCGCGGGTGACTGCGGCACAACACCTTGGCGGTTCCGGTCGCACCAGGTGCGACCGGATCGTCCTGCCCGCCATGCCCGTATTCCGGGCACGTTCGCCAGAAAGTGTGGAGATGAAACTGACATCGAGGTCAGTGTCACTTGTCCCGATCATTTCGACCGTCGCGGCGGTGGCACTCGGAGCCACGCTCGTCGTGACCGCCACCGCGAACGCGGCGACCACTCTGGGCGCCGCCGCCGCGCAGTCCGGCCGCTACTTCGGCACCGCCGTCGCGGCGGGCAAGCTGGGCGACCAGACCTACGTGAACCTGCTGAACACCGAGTTCAACATGGTCACCGCGGAGAACGAGATGAAGTGGGACGCGACCGAACCCAACCGCGGCCAGTTCAACTACTCCGGCGGTGACCGGATCCTCAACCAGGCGGTGAGCACCGGCAAGCGGGTGCGCGGCCACGCTTTGCTGTGGTACCAGCAGGAACCGGGCTGGGCGCAGCGCATGGAAGGCTCCGACCTGCGCCAGGCCATGATGAACCACGTCACGCAGGTCGCCACCCACTACAAGGGCAAGATCTACGCCTGGGACGTGGTCAACGAGGCGTTCGCCGACGGCGGCAGCGGTGGCCGGCGCGACTCGAACCTGCAGCGCACCGGCAACGACTGGATCGAGGCGGCGTTCCGCGCGGCCCGTGCGGCCGATCCCGGCGCGAAGCTCTGCTACAACGACTACAACACCGACGGCGTCAACGCGAAGTCCACCGGCATCTACAACATGGTGCGCGACTTCAAGTCCCGCGGTGTGCCGATCGACTGCGTCGGGTTCCAGTCGCACCTGACCAACAACCCGCCGGGCGACTACCAGGCGAACCTCCAGCGCTTCGCCGACCTCGGCGTCGAGGTGCAGATCACCGAGCTCGACATCGCCGGCAACCAGCAGGCGAACGCATACGGTGTCGTGACGAAGGCCTGCATGGCCGTCCGCGCCTGTGCCGGCATCACCACGTGGGGCATCCGCGACACCGACTCGTGGCGCGGCGGCGAGAACCCGTTGCTGTTCACCGGTTCCGGCGCGAAGAAGCCCGCATACACGGCGGTGCTCGACGCGCTGAACGCGGCCGGCCCCGGTCCGACGACGACCACCACGACCACGACCACCACGACCACGACCACCACGTCGAACGGTCCTGGCCCCGGCGACTGCACCGCCACGGTCTCGCTGAACCAGTGGGCAGAAGGGTTCGTCGCCACGATCAAGGTCACCGCCGGGTCCGCTGCCCTGCACGGCTGGCGGGTCACGACGACCCTGTCGAGCGGCACGGTCACCAACTCGTGGAGCGCCAACCGCAGCGGCACCAGCGGCACGGTCAGCTGGACCAATGTGGACTACAACGCCAACGTGCCCGCCGGCCAGTCCACCGAGTTCGGTTTCCAGGGCACCGGCAACGGATCGGGGCTCAACCCGTCCTGCGCGGCCGGCTGACGCACCAGCACCACCCAACCGGAGAGGACCGCCCCGCGGATCGGCCGGACAGCCCGGTCCGCGGGTGCCTCCCCCTGCCCTCGCAGGAGACGATGATGGCCACGAAACGCAGGTTCTGGACGACCATCGCCGCGGCGGTGGGCCTGGTTCTGACGGTGCTCGCCCCGGCGCGCGCGGACAACCCGATCGTGCAGCACATCTACACCGCCGACCCGGCGCCGCTGGTCCACAACGGACGGGTCTACCTCTACACCGGCCACGACGAGGACAACTCGACCTGGTTCACCATGAAGGAGTGGCGGGTCTGGTCGTCGGCCGACATGGTCAACTGGACCGACCACGGCTCACCCATGAGCCTCGCCACGTTCAGCTGGGCGAAGCAGGACGCCTGGGCGGGCCAGGCCGTGGAACGCAACGGCAAGTTCTACTGGTACGTCCCCGTCGTCACCAAGGCCAGCGGACGCCCGGCCATCGGTGTCGGCGTCTCCGACAGCCCCACCGGCCCGTTCCGCGACGCCCTCGGCCGCCCGCTGGTGGAGAACGGCGAGATCGACCCCACGGTCATGATCGACGACGACGGGCAGGCGTACCTGTACTGGGGCAACCCGAACCTGTCGTACGTCCGGCTCAACACCGACATGATCTCCTACTCCGGCGGCGTCAACCGGATTCCGCTCACCACGGCGGGCTTCGGCACCCGCGCCGGCGACCCGAACCGGCCCACCCTCTACGAGGAGGGTCCGTGGGTCTACAAGCGCAACGGCCTGTACTACAACGTCTTCGCGGCCAAGTGCTGCTCGGAGTTCATCGGTTACTCGACGGCTCCCGGCCCCACCGGCCCGTGGACCTACCGCGGCACCGTGATGCCCACGCAGGGCAGCAGCTTCACCAACCACCCCGGCATCATCGACTTCAAGGGCAGCTCGTACTTCTTCTACCACAACGGCGCCCTGCCGGGCGGTGGCGGCTTCACCCGCTCCGTCGCGGTCGAGAAGTTCAGCTACAACGCCGACGGCACGATCCCGACGATCAACATGAGCACGGCGGGACCTCCGGCCGCGGACACACTCAACCCCTATGTGCGCCAGGAGGCCGAGACGATCGGCTGGGGCAGCGGCATCGAGACCGAGGTCTCCGCGGAAGGCGGCATGGATGTCGGCTTCATCAACAACGGTGACTACATCAAGGTGAAGAACGTCGCTTTCGGTTCCGGCGCAACGACCTTCACCGCCCGCGTCGCGTCCACCGTCGCCGGCAGCTCCGTCGAGGTCCGCAGCGGCGGCCCGAACGGATCGCTCGCCGGTCGCTGTTCGGTGCCCAACACCGGCGGCTGGCAGACGTGGACCACCGTCACCTGCCCGGTGAGCGGGCTGACCGGCACCCGTGACCTCTACCTGAGGTTCAGCGGTGGCAACGGTTACCTGCTCAACGCGAACTGGTGGCAGTTCGGCAGGGCATCATGAACACCAGGTCGTGCCCGGACAGGTTCGGGCTCATGGCGCTCATCGCGGCGCTGGTGCTCCTGATCGCCGCCGTCGCGCTTTCTCTGGTGCCGCCACCCGCACAGGCCGCGTCGCTGACGCGCGTCACGAACTTCGGCACCAACCCGACCGGCCTGAACATGTACGTCTACGTGCCCGACCGGGTCGCGCCACGCCCGGCCATGCTCGTCATGGTGCACTTCTGCGGCGGTTCCGCGAGCGCCGTGCACAACGGCAACGGACGCGACTACGTCACCGCCGCCGACCGGCTCGGGTACGTGATCGTCTACCCGGAGGCCACCAGGGACGGTCACTGCTTCGACGTGTCCACCCCCAACGCGTTGCGGCGCAACGGAGGTGGCGACTCCACCGGGATCATGTCGATGGTGTCGTACGCCCGCCAGCGCTACAACGCGGACGCCGCCCGCATCGTCGTCGCCGGGTTCTCGTCCGGCGCGATGATGACCAACGTGCTGGCCGCCCAGTACCCGGACGTGTTCAGCGCGGGTTCGGCGTTCTCCGGAGTTCCCGCGGGCTGCTTCGCGACGACGAACGGCTCGTTGTGGAACAGCCAGTGCTCGGGCGGGAACCTGCTGAAGACCCCGCAGCAGTGGGGTGACCAGGCCAGGGCCATGTATCCGGGCTACACCGGCCGGTACCCGCGGATGCAGCTGTGGCACGGGACGACCGACACCACGCTGGCGTACCCGAACTTCGGCGAGGAGCTCGACCAGTGGACGAACCTGCACGGGGTGAGCAGGACGCCGGTGTCCACCGACCAGCCGCAGCCGAGCTGGACCCGAACCCGGTACGGCACCACCGGTACGACGGCGACCATCGAGGGCATCAGCATCCAGGGCACCGGGCACAGCCTGCCGATGGCCGGGATGCTCGCGTACTCCATCGCCTTCCTGGGCCTGGACAAGCCACCCACCACAACGACAACGACCACCACAACAACAACGCCGGTGCCTGCCGGAGGCTGCAAGGTCACCGCTTCGGTCAGCGCCTGGAACACCGGCCTGACCGAGACGATCACCATCGCCAACACGTCCGCCGGCGCGGTGAACGGCTGGCAACTGCGGTTCACGCTGCCAGGCGGACAGACCATCACGAGTGGCTGGAGCGCGAACTACTCCCCCACCAGCGGCGAGGTGACCGCGCGCAACGCCGACTACAACGCACAGATCCCGCCGAACGGGTCGGTGCAGATCGGCTTCCAGGCCACGCACACCGGTGACAGCGCGGCCGCCGGCGAGTTCACGCTCAACGGCGAGCGGTGCGCCGTGGGCTGATCGGGAAAACCATTGGAGGAACGGCATGTCCGACCTGAACCGACGGCAGCTCATCAAGCTCGGCGCGGGAGTTGTGCTGACGCGGGCGGGGTGGACAGCCGGGACGAACGCACAAGCGGCCGGCGATCTCTCGCTCTGGTACGACCGGCCGGCGGGTTCCGACTGGCTGCGCGCGCTGCCGGTGGGCAACGGCCGGCTCGGCGCGATGGTGTTCGGCAACACCGACACCGAACGCCTGCAGCTCAACGAGGACACCGTCTGGGCGGGCGGTCCGCACGACTACAGCAACCCGCGGGGTGCCGGATCGCTCGCCCAGATCCGGCAGCTCGTGTTCTCCAACCAGTGGACGCAGGCGCAGTCGCTGATCGACCAGACGATGCTGGGCAGTCCGGCCGGGCAGCTCGCCTACCAGCCGGTCGGCGACCTCAAGCTGGCGCTGCCGTCCGCGACCGCGACCGGGTACCAGCGCTCACTCGATCTCACGACAGCGACGACCGTCGTCAGCTACACCGCGAACAACGTGCGGTACCGGCGCGAAGTGTTCGCCAGCGCGCCGGACCAGGTGATCGTCGTGCGCCTGACCGCGGAGACACCGGGCTCGATCTCGTTCACCGCGACGTTCGGCTCACCGCAGCGCACCACGACGTCCAGCCCGGACGGCACGACCATCGCGCTGGACGGTGTTTCCGGTGACCAGCGTGGAATCTCCGGCACGGTCCGGTTCCTCGCGCTGGCCAAGGTCGTGGCGGACGGCGGTTCCGTCACCAGTTCCGGTGGCACGCTGCGGGTGAGCAACGCCAACGCGGTGACCGTGCTGATCTCCATCGGTACCAGCTACGTGGACTTCCGCACGGTCAACGGCGACTACCAGGGCATCGCCCGCAGCCGCCTGAACGCCGCGCAGGGCCTCGCGTTCGACACCCTGCGGACCCGGCACGTCGCCGACTACCAGGCGTTGTTCGGACGGGTGACGCTCGACCTCGGGCGCACTGCGGCGGCCGACCAGCCGACGGACGTCCGCATCACCCGGCACGCGAGCACCCCCGATCCGCAGTTCTCCGTGCTGCTGTTCCAGTACGGCAGGTACCTGCTGATCTCGTCGTCACGCCCCGGCACGCAACCGGCGAACCTGCAGGGCATCTGGAACGACCAGATGGCACCGTCGTGGGACTCGAAGTACACGATCAACGCGAACCTGCCGATGAACTACTGGCCCGCGGACACCACCAACCTCGGCGAGTGCTTCCAGCCGGTGTTCCGCATGATCAACGACCTCACCGTGACCGGCGCCCGCACCGCCCAGGTGCAGTACAACGCCCGCGGCTGGGTCACGCACCACAACACCGACGCCTGGCGCGGTTCCTCGGTCGTCGACTTCGCGGCGGCGGGTATGTGGCAGACGGGCGGGGCGTGGCTCTCGACGATGATCTGGGACCACTACCGGTTCACCGGTGACGTCACCTTCCTGCGCACGTACTACCCGGCGCTCAAGGGATGCGCGCAGTTCTTCCTCGACACGCTCGTCACCGAGCCGAGTCTCGGCCATCTCGTCACGAATCCGTCGAACTCGCCCGAGCTCAACCACCACGCGAACGCGAGCGTGTGCGCCGGGCCGACGATGGACATGCAGATCCTGCGCGACCTGTTCGACGGCTGCGCGAGCGCGTCCGAGGTGCTGGGTGTCGACGCCGACTTCCGGACGCAGGTGCGGGCGGCGCGACAGCGGCTCGCCCCGACGAAGGTCGGCTCGCGCGGCAACGTCATGGAATGGCTCTACGACTGGGTGGAGACCGAACAGAACCACCGGCACGTCTCCCACCTGTACGGCCTGCACCCGAGCAACCAGATCACCAAGCGCGGCACTCCCCAGCTGCACACCGCTGCCCGCCGCACGCTGGAGCTGCGCGGCGACGCCGGCACCGGGTGGTCACTCGCCTGGAAGATCAACTACTGGGCCCGGCTCGAGGAGGGCACCAGGGCGCACGACCTGCTCCGGTCCCTGGTGACCACGGATCGGCTCGCGCCCAACATGTTCGACCTGCATCCGCCGTTCCAGATCGACGGCAACTTCGGCGCGACCTCCGGCATCGCGGAAATGCTGCTGCACAGCCACAACGGTGAGCTGCACGTGCTTCCCGCGGTGCCGCCGGCCTGGCCCGCGGGCAGCGTCACGGGACTGCGCGGACGCGGCGGGTACACCGTCGGCGCGACGTGGGCGGCGGACGGCGCGATCACCCTGTCCGTCACACCGGACCGCGACGGCACCGTCCGCGTCCGCAACCGGATCTTCGGCGGGACCTTCGAGCTGCGTGACATCACGACCGGCACGGCGGTCCAGCCGGCCAGGCCGGAAGCCGACGTGGCCGAGTTCGCCGTCCAAACAGGACACACCTACCGTGCGACCGGCCAGGGCGCGGGACCAGGAGTGCGGCCGGGCGTGAACTACCGGCTCGTCGCACGCCACAGCGGGAAGGTCATCGAGATCAGCGGCGCTTCCACCGCACCCGGCGCGTTGCTGCAGCAGTGGCCCCAGACCGGCGGGCTCAACCAGCAGTTCGACTTCGTCGACTCCGGCGGCGGCTACTACCGCGTCCGGGCCCGGCACAGCGGCCTGGTGCTCCAGGTCGCGAGCTCCAGCACCGGCGCCGACGTCACCCAGCAGGCCGACACGAACGCGACGAGCCAGCAGTGGCGGGTGGTCGACCAGGGCGGCGGAGTGATCAGCCTGGTCAACCGGCAGAGCAACCTCGCCCTGGACGTCTGGAGCGCCTCGACCGCCGACGGCGCCCGCGTCTCCCAGTGGAGCCCCACCAGCGCGGACAACCAGCGATTCCAGGTCCAAGCAGTGTGACCCGAACCGAAGGGACAACGATGTTCCCCCAGCACAAGGGGCCGCGCCATGGTCCGGCATAGGTCCGTCATCGCCATGGCCGCGAGCGCCGTGGTCTTCCTCGGCGCGGCCGGCATCGCACTCGGCGGCACGACTCCCGGCGAGGCAGGTGCGACGGCGGGCTGCGGCAAGGCGCCGGCTCTGACGAGCGGCCAGCACACCATCAGCACCGGTGGCCAGAACCGCTCGTACATCCTGCGGGTGCCGGCCGGCTACGACAACAACCGCCAGTACCGGCTGTTCGTCGGCCTGCACTGGCTGGGCGGCACCGCGAACGACGTCGACACCGGTGGATCCGACGGTTACAACTGGTCGTACTACGGGCTGCGGAAGCTCGCGGACGCGGCGAACAACGGCACGATCTTCGTCGCACCGCAGGGCAACAGCAATGGCTGGGCGAACCCCGGCGGCCAGGACCTGACGTTCATCGACGACCTGGTCCGGTTGCTGGACAACAGCCTCTGCGTCGACACGACCCAGCGTTTCGCCGGTGGCTTCAGCTACGGCGGCGGCATGTCGTACGCGATCGCCTGCGCCCGCGCCAACGTGTTCCGCGCGGTCGTCGTCTACTCCGGCGGAGTGCTGAGCGGGTGCAGTGGTGGCAACGACCCCATCGCCTACATGGGCATCCACGGCGTGAGCGACAACGTGCTCAACATCTCCCAGGGCCGGGGCATGCGCGACAGGTTCGTGCGCAACAACGGCTGCACACCGCAGAACGCGCCGGAACCCCGTGCCGGCAGCCGCACGCACATCATCACGAACTTCAGCGGCTGCCGGCCCGGTTATCCGGTGGTGTGGGCGGCGTTCGACGGCGGGCACACGCCAGGCCCGATCGACTCGGGTGGCGACGGCTGGCGGACCTGGACCTCCGGTGAGGCATGGAAGTTCATCACCCAGTTCGACGGTGGCCCCGGCCCGACCACGACCTCGAATCCGCCCGGTGACGCGGACTGCAGGGTCTCCGACGCGATCAACGCGTGGAACACCGGTCTGACGTCGAACATCACCATCACGAACACCGGCACCGCGGCGATCAGCGGGTGGTCGCTGACCTTCACCCTGCCCGGTGGCCAGAACATCACGTCCGGCTGGAGCGCCACCTACTCCCCCGCTTCCGGCCAGGTGACGGCCAAGAACGTGAACTACAACGCCGACATCGCGCCGAACGCGTCCATCACCGTCGGTTTCCAGGCCACCCACACCGGCGACGCCGCGGCACCGACCTCGTTCGCCCTCAACGGCAAGACCTGCGCAGTCGCCTGACCATGACGAGAGAGAACCCATGCGAATGAACAACATCTACCGATGGGCGGGGTCGCTGATCGCGGCGGCAGCGCTGCTCCTCTCCGGCGCCGCCGTCGCCCAGGCGCATCCCACCGCACTGGCCGGAACTCCGGGTTGCGGCAAGGCGCCGACGCTGCGCAACGGCAACCAGACGATCCAGAGCAGCGGCAAGAACCGCTCGTTCATCCTGAGCATCCCGGACAACTACGACAACACCCGGCAGTACCGGCTGATCTTCGGCTTCCACTGGCTGGGCGGCACCTCCGACCAGGTGGCGGGTGGCGGCAGCGACGGCGCCGTCTACGCCCACTACGGCCTCAAGCAGCTGTCGAACAACTCGACGATCTTCGTCGCGCCACAGGGTCTCAACAACGGCTGGGGCAACTCGGGCGGCGAGGACGTCAGGTTCACCGACGACATGATCAGCCGGATCGAGAACGACCTCTGCGTCGACACCACGCAGCTCTTCTCGCTCGGCTTCAGCTACGGCGGTTCGATGAGCATCTCGCTCGCGTGCTCGCGCCCGAACGTATTCCGCGCGATCGCCGCCATCGCCAGCCCCGGCGAGATCAGCGGCTGCGCGGGCGGCACCGCACCCGTCGCGTACATGGGCATCCACGGCATCAACGACAACATCGGCGGTGGACGCGGCCAACGCGACCGCTGGGTCCGCAACAACGGCTGCACCCCGCAGAACGCCCCCGAACCCGGACCGAACAGCCGCACGCACATCACCACGGCCTACTCGGGCTGCAGGACGGGCTATCCGGTGGTCTGGGCCCCGTTCGACGGCGGCCACCAGCAGGGTCCCGTGGACGGGTGCGCGGGCTGTGAGAGCGGTGCCCGCAGCTGGGTCAAGGGCGAGGTGTGGAAGTTCTTCACCGGTGACACGACTCCCACGCCGACCGCGTTCCGGTTGCGCGGCGAGGCTTCCGGTCGTTGCCTCGACGTCAACGGCGCCGGCACCGCCAACGGCACCCAGATGATCACCTGGGACTGCCACGCCAACGCCAACCAGCAGTTCACCCAGAACGGTCAAGCCCTCCAGGTGACCGGCAAGTGCCTCGACGTCCCGAACAACGCGGTCTCCGGCACCCGCGTCCAGATCTGGGACTGCCACGGCGGCGCCAACCAGAACTGGAACATCGCCGGCAGCACGATCACCAGTGTCCAGACAGGACTCTGCCTCACCTCCGGCGGCACCGGCAACGGCGCGGCCGTCACCGTCGCGACCTGCCAGGGCGGCACCAACCAGCGCTGGGCCAAGGCTTAGCGGTCAGCAGAGGAAGGGACAACGATGTTCCAACAGCACAAGGGGCCCTGCCATGTCCCGGCATAGGATCGTGATCGCCCTGGCCGCCGCCAGCGCGGTGGTCTTCCTGGGCGCGGCGGGCATCGCGCTCGGCGGGACGACCCCCGGCGACGTCGGCGCGGCGGCGGGCACGGCCGGGTGCGGCAAGCCACCCGCCCTGACCAGCGGCCAGCACACCATCAACTCGGGCGGCCAGAACCGCACCTACATCCTGCGGGTGCCGGCCAACTACGACAGCAACCGCCAGTACCGGCTGTACGTCGGCCTGCACTGGCGCGGCGGCACGGCAGGCGACGTCGACTCCGGCGGAACCGACGGTTACAACTGGTCGTACTACGGCCTGCGCAAGCTCGCGGACGCGGCGAACAACGGCACGATCTTCGTCGCACCGCAGGGCAACGGCAACGGCTGGGCCAACCCCGGCGGCCAGGACCTGACGTTCATCGACGACATGATGAAGCAACTGGAAGCAGGCCTGTGCGTCGACACGGCCCAGCGTTTCGCCGGTGGCTTCAGCTACGGCGGCGGCATGTCGTACGCGATCGCCTGCGCCCGCGCCAAGGTGTTCCGCGCCGTCGTGGCCTACTCGGGCGCCGAGCTCAGCGGCTGCAGCGGCGGCAACGATCCCATCGCCTACATGGGCATCCACGGCGTGACCGACAACGTGCTCAACATCGGCCTGGGCCGCGGATTGCGCGACAGGTTCGTGCGCAACAACGGGTGCACCGCCCAGAACGCGCCGGAACCGAACGCGGGCAGCCGCACGCACATCATCACCAACTACAGCGGCTGCCGCGCGGGTTACCCGGTGGTGTGGGCCGCGTTCGACGGCGGGCACACCCCCGGCCCGATCGACTCGGGTGGTGACGGCTGGCGCACCTGGACCTCCGGCGAGGCCTGGAAGTTCATCACCCAGTTCGACGGTGGCCCCGGCCCGACGACCACCACCACACCGCCGCCCGACCCGACCACGTTCCGGCTGCGCGGCGAGGGCTCCGGCCGCTGCCTCGACGTGACCGGCGCGGGCACGGCCAACGGCACCCAGTTGATCATCTGGGACTGCCACACCAACGCCAACCAGCAGTTCCGCCAGAACGGCCAGGCGCTGCAGGTGAGCGGCAAGTGCCTGGACGCGCCGAACAACGCCGGTTCCGGCACCAGGGTGCAGATCTGGGACTGCCACGGTGGTGCCAACCAGAGCTGGTGAAGATCTTGTCGACGGCGTTCTTCTGGCCGTGCACTGCGATCCCGACCAGGTCCAGGTCCTGCGTGTGCACCTTGCGGACAGCGGCTCGGTT
>NZ_JBEXPJ010000138.1:0-24189 GCF_040611995.1 Lentzea sp. NPDC006480 | reverse complement strand
ACTTCTCCATCGACGCCCACGCGGACTTGAACGGCGCCCAGTCACCGGTCGCCCGGCCATAGCTCGCTTCCAGCCACAGGTAGTAGCTGAACGCCTCCGACGTCGTCTGGTGACCGTGATCCGGTGCCTCGACCATCAGCGTCTCGACCGAGTGATACGGCACCAGCAGGTCACCGAACTTGCGGAAGTAGCCGCTCGCGGGGTCCTTGATCTTGTTGTACTGGTCCAGGAACGCCTTGCTGAAGTCCGAAGTGGACGACGAGATCTCCTTCACCGCGACCGAGGCAGGCGCATAACCCGTCGCGGTGGCGGTGAACGTCGCGGAAGCCAGATCCCCGCCGTTGTTCGCGGACGTGACCGTGACGGTCTGCTTGGCCGCGCTGGAGAACGTCAGCGTGGAGGGAGTCACCGTGAGATCGGTGCTGCCGCTGCGACCGATCGTCACGGTGACGGGCTGAGCCGGCGCGGTCGCCAGGGACACGTCGAACGTGCCCGTCTGGCCCTGCCGGACGTTGAGCGTGCTCGGCGACGCCAGGATCGAAGGCCCGGCCAGCACCTTGACCATCGCAGGCGCCGAAGTCGTTGCGGCACCGCGGTTGTCGGTCGCCCTCGCGGTGATCCGGTGATCACCCGCAGGCGCCGTGGTCCAGCTGCCTGAGAACGGCGCGGAGGTGTCCGTCGCGATCAGCGCGTCGTCCGCGTAGAACTCGACCTTGGCGATCGTGCCGTCGGAGTCCTGCGCGGTCGCCGCCAACGGGATCGTGGCGGGCAGGGTGTAGGAGCCGCCCGTGGCAGGCGCGGTGAGCGCCACGGACGGCGGCTGGTTGGGGCCGGTGCACGCCACGCCGTTGACCGCGAAGTCGGTCGGAGGCCGGTTCGCCGAACCCTTGCTGCCGTTGAAACCGACCTGCGCCGAGCCACCGGTGGGGATCGTGCGCGCCCAGTCCGGATTGGTCACGCTCACCACGGCGCCGGTCTGGCTGAACGTGCCGTTCCAGCCCTGCGTCACCCGTTGCCCGTCCGGGAACGTCCACGTCAGGTTCCAGCCGTTCAGCGCGTCGCCGTCGTTGCGGATCGTCGCGGTCGCGCCGAAGCCGGTGTCCCACTCGTTGGTGATCTGGTAGGTCACGGTGCACGCGACCGCCGCCGGAGCTGCCACCGCCGGCACTCCACCGGCCGCCATCACCACCGCGGCCGTCAATGCCACTGCTCGCCGAGTCATGCCGCCGCCCTCTCGAACTGGGAGCGCTCCCAGATTTCACGGCACTGTAACCTGGGTCACGTAAGCCAACCGGCGGCACGGAAAGTAGTCGCTCAGCCACTCAGAGCTGCCCGTTGAGCCTCATGGCGCAACGAGAGCTAGTCCGCTCGTTCCCCTTACCACCCTCTTGCTGCTCTCTTCGAGTGGAATCTCCGGGAACGCTCCCAGGCCATCGCCAGCACCTTTTCGACGACGGTTCGAACGGGCTCGACAATTCGACGGAATTCGATTCGAACTGTCGACGGCAATTGACAGGAAACACATCCAGCGCACTACCATCGGCAATTACCGCCGCGCATCCGGAGCACACGGAGCGCACATGAAGAAACTCGCAGCAATGATGTTCGCCGCTGCGCTGACCACAATGCTCGCACCTCAGGCGCAGGCCGCGGGCAGCACGTTCCCGACACCTACCGGTGCAAAGCCGGTCAGCGCGACCATCAAGGTGCCGTCGGGCACCTACGACGGTGGCATGAAGCGGTTCTACGGCACCGGCAGCCTCGGGAGCGGTGGCCAGAACGAGGACCAGGACCCGATCTTCCAGCTCGCCGACGGCGCGTCGCTGAAGAACGTGGTGCTGGGCGCGCCAGCCGCGGACGGCGTCCACTGCCTCGGCACGTGCACGCTGACCAACGTGTGGTGGGAGGACGTCGGCGAGGACGCGGCCACGTTCAAGGGCAAGTCGTCCTCGCAGACCATGACCATCAACGGTGGTGGCGCGCGCAAGGCCGCCGACAAGGTGTTCCAGCACAACGGACCGGGCACGATGATCATCCGCAACTTCCAGGTGGACGACTTCGGCAAGCTCTACCGGTCCTGCGGCAACTGCAAGACGCAGTACAAGCGCAACGTCGTCCTGGAGAACATCACCGCGTTCTCGCCCGGCAAGGCCCTGGTGGGCATCAACACCAACTACGGCGACACCGCGCGGTTCTCGAAGATCACGATCGTCGGCGACAGCAGCCGCAAGATCTCGGTCTGCGACAAGTACAAGGGTGTCACGAGCGGTGAGCCGACCAAGATCGGCAGCGGCCCGGACAGCACGAACTGCCTCTACAAAACGTCCGACGTGACCTACCGCTAGCGAAATGGGGCCCCTGATCCCCAGGGGCCCCATTTCAGTCACCACATTTCGACGGTGTGCGAACCGATGTGCTCGAAATTCCATTCGTCACCAATTCCCGGCGACGACGACAGCACCACCTCACCGTTCTCGCCGAGTGCGTCGGCGATCGAGTTCCGATGCGGCGGTACCCGGTCGAAGTCGACGTGCGGATGCAGCAGGCCGCGTTCGTACCACCGGCCGGCGTCGGTGGCCCCGAGGACGGTCAGGCTGGCGGTGCCGTTGCCGTGGATCTCGCACTCCAGGTTGAACGACTCCGCGAGGTGCACGGTCTTGAGCACCGGCGTGATGCCGCCACTGCCCACCGGCCCGGCCCGCAGGACGTCGCAAGCTCCGGCGGTGATCCACTCGGCCCGCGTGAGGTGCTTGCCCCAGGCCACCTCCGGCCCGATCACCGGGATCGCCAGCTGCTCGGCGAGCCACCGGTACGAGCTGATCGAGGCCTCCTCCATCGGTTCCTCGAACCAGTAGAAGTCCAGCTCCTCCAACGCTCTGCCCAGTCGAAGCGCATCGATGCGGGAGTACCAGTGGCTCGCGTCCAGCATGAGCTCGACGTCCGGCCCGACCGCCTCCCGCACGGCCTGGCACGCCGCGATGTCCCGCGACACGCTCGGCGCGCCCGGCACAGGCGGCATCCAGGTGTGCAGCTTGATCGCCCGATAGCCCACTGACACCAGGTGCTTGGCGAAGTCCGCGTAGTCGCCCGGCGTAGCGAGGCCGTCGGTGTCACCGCACATCGTGCTGGCATAGGCCGGAATCCGGTCGCGAGCCCCACCGCCGAGCTTCCACGCCGGCAGCCCGGCCTTGCGTGCGACGAGATCCCACAACGCCGTGTCGACGAACGCGAGCGCGCGGTCGGTGAACCCGCCGCCCGAGCCTCGCTGCCTGCGAGCCATCAGTCGCCAGAGTCGTTCGCGGTCCCACGGGTCCTGCCCGTGCAGCACCGGTCGGACGTGCTTGTCGAGCACCGCGGGCCGGAGGTGGTCAGGCTGGATCTGGCAGTACCCGGTGACGCCGTCGCTGTCGGTGATCTCCAGCAGGGCCTCGGTGATCTCGTGCTCGGGCGCGGGATGCCGGTGTCCCTCGGGGTCCACGGCCGTGCACGCGGTCGTGGTGAACGTGCGCACGGCCACCCGTTCGATCACTTCCGCTTCTCCCACTCCTGCTGGGCGGTGGTGAGCTTGCCCGCCAGCTCGTCGAGGAACGCCTGCGCGGACATCTGGCCCAGCAACACCTTCTGGTAGAGCGGCTCGGTGTCGGTCTTGGTGATCGACGAGTACTCCGGCAGGTAGACGGGCGCGGGCACGAGCACGGTCGCGGGGTCCTCCAGCACGCCGAGCGCCATCTTCACGGCCGGGTTCTTCTGGATCCACTCGGCACCGCGCACGTCGGTGTTGGCGGGGATCTGGCCGACCTTCTCGTTCCAGTACCCGTTGCTCTCGGCCGAGGTCAGGAACTCGACGAACTTCCAGGCCGCGTCCGGGTTCTTGCTGCCCTTGAACACCGCGAAGCCGTCGGTCGGGTTCGGCACGACGGTCCGCTTGCCCGACGGGCCCTTGGGCAGCGGCATGGCGCTGACCTTCCCGGCGCCGAGAGCCTTCATGACGTCGCCGGTCGAGCCCAGGTTGTGGTGCATCATCGCCACCGTGCCGCCGGTGAACTGCGCGACCATCTGCGTGTAGTTGTTGTTGACGTCCGCTTCGGGCGTGGACTTCTTGTAGATCGCCGCGATCTTGCCGACGAGCTCGGCGTTGCGCGGGTCCGCGACCGTGCTCCTGCCACCGCTGTAGAACTTGTCGACGCCCGAGTAGGAGTACGCCTCGGCGAGCAGCTGGAAGATCGAGCCCGCACCGCCCCGGATGGTGAAGCCGTACTTGTTGTCAGCGGGTCTGGTCAGCTTCGCGGCGGCGTCGACGAGCTGGTCCCACGTGTCCGGAACGGTGATCTTCTGCTCGGCGAACAGGTCCGAGCGGTACCAGATGACGTCGAGGTTGCCCGACGCGGGCGCGGCGTACAGCTTGCGGTCCAGCGCCGTCTGCCGCACCGTCTCCAGCAAGCCGGGCAACAGCTTTCCCTTCAACGGGCCGGACTCGACCCGGTCGTCCAGCGGCTCCAGCGCGTCCTGCCCGACGAGGTGCGCGAGGTAGGAGGTCGTGACGCCGCCGACGTCCGGCGTCGACCCGCCCGCGATGGCCGTGTCGTACTTCTGCTGCACGGACGAGCTCGGCACGCCGACGTACTCGATCTTGATGTTCGGGTTCGCCGCCTCGAACCGCTTGATCAGCTCCTGGTAGATGGGTGTGCGGCCGGGGCCGCCGTTGTTGTCCCAGAACATGATCGTCGCAGGACCGTCCGATGTGGCCGAACACGCGCTCAGCACCAGCGCCAGCGCGACGAGCAGTCTTCTCATCTCTCCCTCATCCCTTGACGGCGCCGGCGCTCAGTCCCTGCACCAGGAACCGCTGCACCACGGCGAAAACCAGCACGACCGGCACCGCGGCGACGACTCCGCCCGCCGCGAGCGCCC
Source organism: Lentzea sp. NPDC006480 (assembly GCF_040611995.1). NCBI lineage: Bacteria > Bacillati > Actinomycetota > Actinomycetes > Pseudonocardiales > Pseudonocardiaceae > Lentzea > Lentzea sp. NPDC006480. Next base: position 19,278 of record NZ_JBEXPJ010000138.1, on the reverse strand, counting down.
CGAAGTCGGTGTTGAACTCCCCCAGCGCGTAGCTCAGGCCGACCGGGAGGGTGAACTTGTCCTGCCTGCTCGCGAACATCAGCGCGAACAGGAAGTTGTTCCAGGCGCCGATGAACGCGAACGACCCCACGGCCACCAGCGCCGGACGCAGCTGCGGCAACGTCACCGCGAAGAAAGCCCGCAACCGCGTGCAGCCGTCGACCATCGCGGCCTCTTCGAGCTCCACCGGCACGTTGCGCACGAACCCGCTCATCAGGATCAGCGCCAACGGCAGCTGGAACGCCGTGTCCGCGATGACCAGACCGGTGAGGCTGTTCAGCAGACCGGCGTTCTTGAAGATCACGAACAGCGGGATCAGCATCATCGCGCCGGGGATGAACTGCGTGCACAGCAACGCCAGCAGGAACACCCGCTGGCCGCGGAACCTGAAGCGCGCCAACGCGTAGCCGCCCATCAGCGCGAACACGGTGACGACGACGAGCGTGCCGATCCCGATGATCAGGCTGTTTTGGAAGAACAACCCGAAACCGATGCCGTTCCACACCGTGTCGAAGTGCTCGAACGTGATCGGCCACGGCACCAGCGCGGTGTGGCCGGTGGGGCGCAGGGCGAAGACGAGCATCCAGTAGAACGGGATCAGCGTGAACAGCAGGTAGAGAGCCAGCGGCAGGTGCAGGCGGAGGTATCGGGTCATGCCCGGCCCCCGAACTTGGACAGCCTCAGGTAGAGGACCGAGAAGAAGAGCAGGATCGCGAAACCGGCCATCGTGAGCGCCGAGCCGTAGCCGAAGTCGTGCGAGTCCACGGCTTTGCGCGCCACGTACAGCGGCAGCGTCGTGGTCTGGTTCGCCGGGCCGCCGCCGGTGAGCGTGTAGATCAGGTCGACGTTGTTGAACTCCCACACCGCCCGCAGCAACGTGGACAGCACGATCGCGTCGCGCAGGTGCGGCAGGGTGACGCTGATGAACCGGCGCCAGCGTCCGGCGCCGTCGACCGCGGCGGCCTCGTACAGGTCGTTGGGAATGGTCTGCAGGTCGGCCAGCAGCAAGATCGCGAAGAAGGGCACGCCGCGCCACAGCTCGGTGACCACCGCGGCCGGGAAGACGGTGGCCGGGTTGCCGAGCACCGACGTGCCGGGGTCGCCGATGCCCCACTGCGCGAGCTGCTGGAAGACGCCGGTGGACGGGTTGTAGAGCAGGATCCAGATGCCGGTGGTGAGCACACCGGACACCGCCCACGGCGAGAACACCAGCGCTCGTGCGACCGCGCGGCCGACGAACGTCTCGTTGACGATCAGCGCGAGGATCAGGCCCAGCACCAGCTGCAGACCGACTTCGACGACGACCCACTTGGCGCTGAACATCAAGCTCTGCCAGAACAACGGGTCGTCGAAGAGCATCCGGCGGAAGTTCCCCAACCCGATGAAGCCGTTCTTCCAGGGCTGGGTGACGGTGTGCTGACGGAGGCTGAACCACCCGACTGACGCGATCGGGTAGACCAGGAACGCCGCCATCAGCAACAACGTCGGGGCGATGAGCGCGTAGGGCGCCCACGTGCGAGACCTCACGCGGGGTTCCACCCGCCCAGGTAGGCGCTCTTGGTGTGCCGCTTCGCCTGGTCGTCGGTCAGCTGCGGACGGTCCGGTCCCCTGCCGGCGCCGGGTCCGGTGTTCTGGTACTCGGCGAACCTCGCGTCACGCCAGGGGAAGCCGGACATGTCGGTCCACGGCGCGGCCTTGATCGCGGCGGGCAGCGCGGTGTTGCGGATGACCACCTGCGCGATCGCGTCCGGATCGCCGCCGGGATGCCACGGCCTGCCGAGGAAGTACGTGCCGGCGGGTGCGTCGCTGCGGATCTTCGAGTCGACGATCAGGAAGCCGTGCGGGTTGGCTTTTTGCGTGCTGGCGGCGGTCACGTATCCGTTCGGGTCGCTGCCGCGGGTGAGCGCGGTGATCGTGGCTCGTTCGAAGACAGCGGTGGCTCGGCCGAAGACGAAGTCGACGTCGCCGGTGATCGCGCAGTCCCGGTAGTACTGGCGCGAGCGCGTGGTCACGTTCGGGCTGTCGGCGTACAGGGTGTCCTGATGGCCCTCGAAGTGCACGCGGTCGAAGAACATCCGGTCGCCGGTGGTCTTCACCGCCACGGCCTGGGTGTTCGTGATCTCCGGGTGCTTCGTGCGGTCGAAGGAGTTGCGGAACGTCAGGTCGCGCGCCTTGAAGTCGTCCGCGGCGATGGTCGCGGTGGCGCTGCCGGACGTGCCGTAAGTGGTGCCGTCGGGCTTCTTCGTGCCGTTGGCGTTGTCGAAGTCGATCACAACGTCCTGGGCGCGTCCGGTGGCGCCGCGCAGGGTCAGGCCCTTCTTGCTCGCGGGGATCTTGACGACCTCGCGGTACACGCCCTTCGGCAGGGTGATCACGGCGCCGGCCGGTGCGGCGTCGATGGCGGACTGCACCGTCGCGAACCCGTCGCCGACCTTCAGGTGGTGCTCGGCCGGAGGTGCGCCCGCTTTCAGGTGCGCCACCTTGGACGCAGGCTCCAAGCCTTGGTTCAGGGTCGGTGTCCAGCCCGCGTCCGTGCCGAGTTTCTTGTCGGGAAACGCGAGGTTGAACGCTTCGACGAGGCTTTGCGGCCGGCCGTCGACGAGGTTGCCGGTGTCGGTGATCGCCGTGCCACCCCAGTTGTAGACGACCTTCTCCGGCGCGATGCCGCGGATGTAGTTGTTCTGCGCGTAGATCTGTGAGCGGACCCCGACGCCCCAGCTGTAGGTCTGGGTGCCCTCGTACAGGTTGTCGTAGACGTGCACCTGGCCGAACCGGACTCGCGGCGAGCGTTCGGCGACGTTGCGGAAGATGTTGTGGTGCACCGAGACCCGCAGCTTGCCGGGATCGGTCGTGGAGGAGTTGGACGAGCCGATCAGCATGGTCTTGCCGTGCTCGGTGAAGACGTTGCGCTCGACGGTGACCAGATCGGATCCCGACGTGATGTCGAGCTGCCCGTCGTGCACCTCGTAGGGCCGCCCGAAGTGGAGCGGGTGGGTGCTGTCGAGGTTCGGCTCGTCGGTGAACGTGTTGTGGTCGACCCAGACGTGGTCGGACTTCTGCACCGACACCGAGTCGTAGAGCGAGTTCCAGTTGCCGGGCGCGGCGCCGGGGCTGTTGTCGTTCGGATCCCAGGAGGGGAAGCAGTCGCGCGTGTCGCGGAAGGTCAGGTTGCGCACGATCACGTTGTGCACGCCGTGGATCCGCAGGCTGCCACCAGTGATCCCAGCTCCCGGCGACGCGCCGATGATCGTCGTGTCGGAGCCGACGTCGAACCCGATCACCGCCGCCTGCTTCGACGCCGACGCCGCCCGTGCGTCTTCGAGAGGTCCCTCCGGCTCACGGTCGCGGCCCCAGACAGCGGGGTCGTAGGCGGCGAGATACGCGGGCAACGTGTAGCCGCCGGTCTCGTAGTCCGTGCACGCCAACGGTTTCCCGTCAGGACCGGTGTTCGCCTCGATCACTCCCAAGATCTGGATGATCCGCGGCGCGGGCGCGGCCAGTGCGGCGACGAGCTCGGCGCGAGTGCGCACGGTGCGCACGCGATCGGCGGCCGATCCGCCGGTGGTCCCCGGACCGCTCGAGGCCCACCCGTCCCCGGCGGGCAGCACCTGCCTGGCCGGGTCATGACCGGCGTGCGCGGGAGCGCTCACCAGTCCCGTGCAGGCACAGGCCAGCACAAGCGCACGTACGAACAATCGCATGGCGCAATACCCTTCGAATGGTTGTTCACATTCATGAACGCCGTCCACGAGCGTGAACCGGATATTACGAACGAGCACGCCAGGCGTCAATGAAATGAATGCGTTCGACAATTCGACCGTGAATTCGACGAGAATTCGAGTCGAAACGCTCGAATTGGATTCCAGGCGTGTGACCTGCGCGCCAGATGACGTGCTCATCACGATCTGTCAGCCCGTCGAACGCAGCCGCAACGCCGCTACCAGTGCGTTCGATGCGATTCGACAGCAGAATCGTCGAACGGAACTTATCAGTCTCGTATTGACCCGCAGCGGCCGTCTGGTCTAGCTTTCCCCGCCATTGCCCAGCTCCACTCGTACCATCGCAGTACCGGGGGAAGAATGAGACCCAGCTCGACCGTTCTGGTGATCGCCGCGATATTCCTGGCGTCCGGATGCAGCGGAGAGCCCACTCCGCTCGCGTCCGGGCCGACGTCCAGCCACCAGCTGATCGCACCGCCGACCGTCGTGAACAGCCTGACCGTCCGGGGCGTGGAGGACGGCCGCACCGTTCTGCTGTCGGACGGCACGCGGATTCGCATCGCCGGGCTGGCCACGCCCGAGGAGTGCTGGGCCAAGGCCGCCACCGCGTTCGCCAAGGCGTTCCTGCTCGACAAGCCGGTGAAGGTCGACGCGGGCGACCCGGCCGTCGTCGACGACGTGCCGCTGTGGCTCGACGACGGCACCGAATACGCGTTGCTCGCCGTCAGCCAGGGGATACTGCGCGGCGACTCACCGCACGATCCCGCGTTCGTCGAGGCCGAAGTCGCCGCCACCAGCGCCGGGCTCGGGCTGTGGGGCGATCCCTGCCGGGGTCAGGCCAAGCCGCCGACCAACACCCCGCCGCCGGCCGCCACGGTGCCCTCGCCCGTGCCGGCCCCCACGGCGGCCCCGGTGTTCGGGTGCGCCATCGACTACCGCGTGACCTACCGCTGGAACGTCGGCTACAACGCCGACGTGACGATCACGAACACCGGGAACCGGCCGATCTCCGGCTGGACCCTGCACTGGACGTTCACCCGTGGTCAGATCGTGACGGACATGTGGAACGCGACGAGCAAACAGTCCGGCGCCGAGGTGAGCGCGACCAACGTGTCGTACACCGCCAGCATCCCGGTGGGCGGCAAGCAGACCATCGGGTACACAGGAAGCACACGCGACTACAACAACCCCACCCCGACCGGGTTCTCCCTGAACGACCACTCGTGCCCGGTCCGGTAACGTCCACTTAAGACGGACAGGAACTTCTCGGAGGAGTGCTCTGTGCTGGAGATCAGCGGACTGACGTGGGCGGCCACGATCGGCGTGATCGTGCTCCTGCTGGCGGTCGACCTCGTGCTCGCGGCCTGGCGCCCGCACCGGATCGGCTTCCGCGAGGCCAGTCTGTGGTCGGTGTTCTACATCCTCGTCGCGATCGGGTTCGGCGTGTGGTTCGCCAGCGCCCACGGCGGCGGGTTCGGCGCGGAGTACTTCGCCGGGTACATCGTCGAGAAGAGCCTCTCGGTCGACAACCTGTTCGTGTTCGTGATCATCATGACGACGTTCCTGGTGCCCGAGGAGCACCAGCACAAGGTGCTGACGTTCGGCATCGTGCTGGCGCTGATCATGCGCGGCATCTTCATCGCGGTCGGCGCGACGCTGCTGTCGTTGTTCTCGTTCATGTTCCTGCTGTTCGGCCTGCTGCTGATCTTCACGGCCGTGCAGCTGTTCCGGCACCGCGACGAGGATCCGGACGTCGAGAACAACGTCGTCGTCAAGACCGCGCGCAAGCTGCTGCCGGTCACGGACGACTACGTGGGCGGCAAGATCTTCACGCGCCTCGACGGCCGCCGGATGGCCACTCCCCTGTTCGTCGTGCTGGTGGCGATCGGCGGCGTCGACCTGCTGTTCGCGCTGGACTCGATCCCCGCGGTGTTCGGTGTGACCGAGGAGCCGTACATCGTGTTCACCGCCAACGCGTTCGCGCTGCTGGGGTTGCGCGCGTTGTTCTTCCTCGTCAAGGGGCTGCTGGACCGCCTGGTGTACCTGTCGGCGGGTCTTGCGATCATCCTGGCGTTCATCGGCGTCAAGCTGATCCTGCACTGGGCGCACGTCGACATCTCGGCTTCGGTGCCCGAGGTGCCGACGCCGCTGAGCCTCGGTGTGATCATCGCGATCCTGGTGGTCGTGACGGTCGCCAGCCTGATCAAGACCCGCAACGACCCGTCGGCCAAGGCGCACCCCGGTTCGTTGCGCGGACACCAGGAACCACCGGAAACCGAGTGATCGTTGTGGGAGGCTGCCCACACCCGATCACGGAGGTGCACTGTGGGTGCCGGCACGTACGGAGACGCCGCTTACCGCTTCCTGGTTCCCGATGCGCCGCACCACAAGCGCACCGACTCCGACCTGTTCCCCGCCCTCGACTCCACCCGCGCCGCGACGCTGAACGTGTTCCGCGCCAGGCCGGGCGTGCAGCAACCCAGCCTGATCTCCTCGTGGGCGGGGACGATCGAGAGCCTGCTGTTCTCGTTCCCCTCCTACGGGGTGCGGTCGCCGGAGCTCGTGGCGGGTTACCGCTCGGTGATCGACGCGATGCGCCCCGGGACGCGGTTCGTGGTGGTGCATCACGAGAGCGATCGGCAGACGGTCGAGTCGTGGTTCGCCGGGCATCCCGCGGCGAACGTGACGTACGTGCCGATGCCGGACTACGTGGACTTCACCGACTGGGCCGAGGACGGCTACCTGGCGCTGGTCGACGGTGACGAGAACCAGACCTACCTGCTGGAGCCGTGGTCGTTCCCGCGCTCCGGCGACTCGCTCATCGCGGACACCGTCGAGGAGTACACGGCGGTGCGGGCGAGCCAGGCGCCGCTGGTGTTCCAGGGCGGCAACTGCCTGATCGGCGACGACTTCTGGTTGCTGGGCACCGACTACTTCCTCGACACGCTGGAGCTGATCCGCACGGGCGAGCTGCCGATCAGCGTTCCTGCCGGGCGCACCGAGGCCGAGTTCGTGCGCGAGCTGTTCAGCCGGCACGTCGACAGCGCTCGTGAGCTCCAGCTCGTCGGCACGAAACGGCCGCTGGGCCTCAAGAAGTACTACGCGACCGTCGAAGCCGGGGAGTTCCTGCTCGACCTGCCCGGTGGCGGTACCGGCGACCTGCAGCCGATCTTCCACATCGACATGTTCGTGACGCTGGCCGGTCCCGGCTCCGACGGCCGGTTCCGCGTGCTCGTGGGCAGTCCTGACCTCGCCGACACCGCGCTCGGCACCAAGTCCCCGTTCTCCCTGCAGACCGCTTACGACGAGATCGCCGCCGAGTTCGCGCGGCGCGGGTTCGACGTCGTGCGCAACCCGCTCGTGCACCGGCCTGAGATCACCCAGCAGCTCACGTTCGCCGCGTTGCGGGACTTCGCCTCCACCCCCGACGGCGCCGAACTGCGCGAGGTCGTCGCTTCCTTCGCCGCGGCGGGCGCGGTGGCCGAGTCCACGGTCGACGTCCGGTCGTGGCACCACATCACCTGGAACAACTGCCTGGTGGAGCACAGTTCCGTTGGCCTGACGGTCTACCTGCCGACGTTCGGGTACGGCCCGCAGGCCGACCTGGCGGCGATCGACGACTCGATGGAGCAGCTGTGGACCGGGCTCGGGTTCACGGTGGTGCGGCTCGCCGACTTCAACGCCTTCGCCAGCCGCCTGGGGGTCGTGCACTGCATCAAGAAGTACCTGGGGCGGGGCGCGTGATCGACCACCTCGTCTACGCGGCGCCGGAGCTGGAGGCGGCGGTGCTGGCGGTCGAACAGCGGTTCGGCGTACGGGCTGCCGGTGGTGGCCAGCACCTCGGATTGGGCACGCACAACAGGTTGCTCGCGCTCGGACCGCGGACCTACCTGGAGATCATCGCTCCCGATCCCGGCCAGCCGGACCCGGAGCTGCCACGACCGTTCGGAGTGGACGGTGTGACGGAGCCGCGTCTGGTCGGCTGGGCGATCACGTGCGACGACATCGTGCGGGCGCGGGACGGCGCTGCCGCACGAGGCTTCGATCCCGGGCAGGTGATCGACGGGCAGCGGCGCACGGCCTCGGGCGAGGTGCTGCGGTGGCGGCTCACCAGCAACGCGCTCGTCGGCGGCGTCGTGCCGTTCCTGATCAGCTGGGGCGACACGCCGTCTCCCGCCCTGTCCGCACCTGGTGGCCTTGTGCTGGAGTCGCTGCACGCCGAACACCCCGATCCCGCACTGATCGCCGGTCAGTTCGCAGCCCTCGGGACGGACGTCGAGGTACGGCTCGGTTCCGTGCCTGCTCTCGTCGCGCAGATCTCCGGGCAGACCCTCAGATAAGTAACACTTGGATACTTAGTAACACGTGTGCATGATCTGACGCATGGATCTGCACGTGGTCGAGCCTGCGCGCGATCGCCGGGTGCGCCGGACCCGCGCTGCCGTGCTGCAGGCCGCGTTCGACCTGGTCACCGCACGCGGGACGACGGCGGTCACGCTGTCCGAGATCGCCGAGGCCGCCGACGTCAGCCGCCGGGTCGTCTACCAGCACTTCGGCGACCTCGACACGGTGTTGCTGGAGGCGGGCCTCGACCTCGTCCGACGAGAGTTGCTCCCGCGCATCGACGTCACGCCGCAGGCCGACGAACGTGCGCTGGCGCTCGCCACCGTCCGGCACTTCGCCGACCACCGGGTGTTCTACCGCGCCCTGCTGACCGGTTCCTGCGCGTTCGCCCTGGACCGAGGGCTGATCAGCCTGTTCCTGCCGGTGAACCGGCAGGCCGTCGAGCACCTGTACGGCGGCCGGCTCACCGCACAGGCGGTCGACGACCTCGCGGCTTTCATCACCGGTGGCGTGGGGGCGTTCATCACGACCTGGGTCGCGGGCGCCGACGACCCGCTCGATCCCGAAGCCTTCACCGACCGCCTGCTCGCCGTGACCTCACTCCTCATGGAGCCCCGATGATCAGTCATCTCGTCGAGCGCAGGCTCAAGCTCTCGCCACCGCTCACTCGCAACGTCGTGGTGCAGAAGGACTTGCGTGTGCCGATGCCCGATGGCGTCGAGTTGCTGGCGGACCGGTGGACGCCGCGGTCCGGTGGCGACGGGCTGCCGACCGCGTTGATCCGCTCCCCCTACGGCCGCCGCCTGTTCGGCCAGTTCCTGGCTCGGCCACTGGCGGAGCGCGGTTACCAGGTGGTGATCCAGAGCGTGCGCGGCGGGTTCGGGTCCGGCGGCACGTTCGACCCGATGGCGCAGGAACGCGCGGACGGGCTCGCGACGCTCGACTGGCTGGTACGGCAACCGTGGTCGGACGCGATCGTGCTGTACGGCTTGAGCTACCTGGGACACGTGCAGTGGGCCGTCGCCGATCAGCTGCCGCCGCAGGTGAAGGCGATGATCCCGGTGGTGACGGAGTCCGCCCTGACGCTGGAGTTCCTGCGCTCCGACGGCATGTCGCTGGAGACGCCGTTCGAGTGGGGTGTGCTGGTCGGCACCCAGGAACGTCCGCTGGCGATGTTGCGCAAGCGGTTCGAAGGCAGCCGCATCGCCCGGTCGCTGCACACGCTTCCGTTGCGGGAGGCCGACATCGCCGCGATCGGCGAGCGTTCCGCCTACATCCAGGACATCCTCGTGCACGACGCCGATTCGGAGCGCTGGGCCGGGTTCGACCACAGCGCGCGGGTCGCCGGCGTCACCGTGCCGGTCAGTTCGATCGGTGGCTGGTACGACATCTTCCTGCCCGGCCAGCTGCGCGACTTCCAGGTGCTGCAGGAGAAGGGCCGTCCCGCGCGGCTGACCGTCGGACCGTGGACGCACGCGGAGTTCAACTCCACGCCGATCGACGAGGCCGTCGGGTTCGGGCTCGCGCATGCTCGGGGCGAGGAGCCCGCGGAGCGAGCGCCGGTCCGGCTGTACGTGATGGGCGAGGAGGCCTGGCGTGACTTCCCGTCGTGGCCGCCGCCCGGTTACGAGCCGCGGCGCTTCCACCTCAACGCCGACGGTGTGCTGGGCGCGAAGCCCGACGAGTCCTCAATGGACTCCTATCGCTACGACCCGGCCGATCCCACGCCGGCGGCCGGCGGGGTGCGGATGGTCGACGACAGCGGGCGTGTCGACAACACCGCTCTGGAAGCCAGGCCGGACGTGCTCACCTACACCACGCCCGTTCTCGGCGAGGACGTCGAGGTGGTCGGTGAAGTGAGCGCGGAGATCTGGTTCTCGTCGAGCCTGCCGCACGCCGACGTGTTCGTGCGGCTCTGCGACGTCGACCCCGAGGGGCGCTCGTGGAACGTGTGCGACGGCCTGGTGAGTCTGACCGGTGCCGAGGAAGTGCAGTGCGCCACCGTGCGGTTGTGGCCGACGGCGTACCGGTTCCGCCGCGGGCGCCGCATCCGGGTGCAGGTGTCGAGCGGCGCTTTCCCGCGCTACGCCCGCAATCCCGGCACCGGTGAGTCGCGTGCCACCGCCACCACGTTGCTCGCGGCCGACCAGACTGTCCACATCGGACCCGCCTGGCCGTCCGCGATCACGCTTCCGGTCCGCTGAAGGTCAGAGGACGTGCACGGAGACCGCGTGCGGTCCCTTGGGTCCCTGACCGATCTCGAACTCGACGGCCTGGTTGTCCGGGAGGCCCTGGTGGTCGTAGCCGGAGATCTCGGACTGGTGCACGAACAGGTCCGCGCCACCGCCGTCCGGCGCGATGAAACCGAACCCCTTGGTGCCGTTGAACCACTTCACAGTGCCCTGAGTCATTCGCGTGCTCCTAGCGTCGGCTGGGCGGAGAGACCGAGCATCAGGAGAAGTTCCCTGCAGTCGCTCGCGTCATGGGCGCGTTCTGCCACTCGGCGGGCTGCCGCGTGCTGCTGGACGGCTTCTGCCTGCTCGGCGGCGATGCGCGCGTCGGCGAAGTCGAGCGCCGCACGGCGGATCGGGCGAGAGGTGTCGAGTGAGGTCATCGGGGCATCAGCCGCACGAATGACCGTCGAACTTCATCGGCCTGCGAGGAATCGGATGGAACGAGGTAGAGCTGATGATCCGGCAGCAAGCCGGTGCTCCTGTCTCCGGCCGGATGACCACCGCGCCGAACTGGATCGGGGGACCGCGACGGCGGGCTGCCGACAACTCCGAACCCCGACGGGCCGACTGTACAGCAGAGGCGGCCCCAGCACGGCGCACAGTACTGTCGTCGCATGTCAGATGAGCACGGCGGCCCCGCGGTCGGCCCCACACTGTCCGAATGGCGCAAGGCCCGCGCGGAGACCGAACGGCACCTCGAGTCCGGCTCCGCCTTGCCCATCGACGCCGAATGGGTGCAGCGGCTCGCGGACCTGCTGACCACCGAGCGGTCCTGGCAGGATCAGTACACCGAGCTGCTCGCCCTGGGCAGCAGCGGCGGCCAGTTCCCGTCCTCCAACCGCTGACGGGTCACGGGCCCTTGCCCTTCCCCTTGCCCTTGCCCGCCTTCCCCTTGCCGCTGTTGTCCGCCTGCTGAGCGGGCGGCTGCACAGTGGTCGGCTGCTCCACGACGGGCACCGGGTTCTGCGGCACGGTCTGCTGCACGGTCTGCCGGGTGCTCTGCGGCTGAGTCGTGGCGGGAGCGGGCGGCGCGGACTCCGCCGGGGCGGCGCGGTTCTGCACGACTAGTCCCGTGCCGACAGCGGCCAGCAGCACGGCGGCCGACGCGGCGGTGAGCAGACCGCGCGGGCGTCGTCGAAACGTTTCGACGCGCGTCGGCGGGTCCGCGGCGAGCAGTGCGTCGGCGCATTCCCGAGCGGACGGCCGACGAGCCGGAGACAGAGCGGTCATCAGCGACAGCAGCCGGGCGAGGTCGAACGGCAGGTCGTCCGGGATCACCGGAGGCCGGTGCAACCGGGCGACTGCCGCCTCGATCTCCGCGCCCTCGTACTCGCGGTGCCCGGTCAGGCACTCCAGCAGCACCAGGCCCAGCGCGTAGACGTCGACCGCCGAGGTGAGCTCCCCGCCGCGCACCTGCTCCGGCGCCAGGTAGGCCGCGGTGCCGACGACCTGGTCGGCCCGCGTGAGCCGGGCGCTGTCCGCCAGGCGCGCGAGACCGAAGTCGGCCAGCCGCGGCACGCCGTCGTCGTCCAGCAGGATGTTGGAAGGCTTCACGTCGCGGTGCACGAACCCGTGACCGTGCACATGCGACAGTGCGTCGGCCAGCGCCGCCCCGAGCCGTCGTACGTCGTCGACGTCCATCGGCCCGTACGCGATCCGGTCGCGCAACGTCCGGCCCTCGACCAGTTCCAGCACCATGAACGGGGTCTCACCGGACGCGTCCGCGTCGTACACGGCCACCAGCCCGGGGTGTGACAGCGACGCGAGCGTGCGCATCTCGTTGTCGAACCTGCGCACGTCGACCGCGTCCCGGCAGGACCGGAACAGCTTGATCGCGACATCGCGCGCCAGCACGGTGTCGCGAGCACGGCGCACCTCAGCCACACCGCCCGTGCCCAGCAGCTCACCGAGCCGATATCGGTCGGCGAGGAGTTGTCTGTCCGGCATGGCAACGGATTCCCGCCGGACAGACACCCTAACCGTCAGTCCTCGACGGCGAACGCGGCTTCGAGCGGCGGCAGCACCGCACGGGCGTCCGCGCCCGCGAACCACATCCCCACCACGAACGCCGACATCGCTTCGAGATAGCGAGCGCGGTTCAGGCCGCCCGCGCGGACAGGCTCGGCTTTCAGGTCGTGGACAAGCTCCTCGACCTGTGCGAGCGCCTCCGCGTCGTCACCGCACAACGGAACGGCCAGCCGCCGGCCCTCGAAGACCCGCTCACTCGCCTCCCACACCTCGGCGGCGCACAAGTTGAACGCCTTCACCACCCGCGCACCCGGTGCTTCGTTCGCGATGCGCTCGGCGACGGCGTCCTCGGCCAGCACCATGCTGCCGCTGTCCGGTTCGAACGCGTTCGTGCAGTCGATCACCGTCTTGCCGTCGAAGCTCCCCTGTCCCAGCACCTCTGTCAGCGCTGACACCGGCACCGCCAGCAGCGTGACGTCGCCGAACTCCACGGTCTCGCGGGTCTCGCCGCGCTTGCCGTACCTGATCTCATGGCCCGCCGCGGCCCAGCCGTTGCCCAGTGCCCGTGCCATCTGCCCGGCACCGATGATTCCGATTCGCATGCCGCAGACGCTAGGAAGTTCGAAAGGCACCTGCGGGTGCGCAACGGCGCTGGCAGGCTGGACGTCGTGACGATCGAACAGGTTGACCTGGGCCCGTACGGCGACTTCGAGGCCGACTGCCCGGCCAGGCTCGCGGTCGACCTGTTCAGCAGCTCGTGGCTGATGGTGATCGCCTACACGCTGCGGGACGGCCCGATGCGGCCGGGAGAGCTGAAGACGACCATCGGCCACATCAGCCAAAAGATGCTCACGCAGACGTTGCGCCGCATGGAGACCATGGCTTTGGTGGAACGCCGCCGGTACGCCGAGGCGCCACCGCGCGTGGAGTACTCGCTGACCGATGCCGGGCGCGACCTGCTGGTGCCGATCTTCGCTTTGGGTGCGTGGGCCGACGAACACGGCGACACGGTGCGCAATGCGATGCTCGGCGAAATTTAATGGCCCCTAGCTCGGTTGATCACCCCGTGGTTAATGTCGGATCCGCACCGACAAGCCCTATCTACCCACGAGGTGAACAAAAGTGCGTGCTATTTCTGCGTTCGTGCTGACGGCTACCGCCGTACTGGCCACCGCACTACCGGCCGCTGCCGCTCAGGTCGACGCCGCCGTCGCCATTCAGCAGCAGGGACGGCTGGAGGCGCGTGGAGCCGCGGTGACCGTGCCGACGCGGGTGATGTGCCAGAACGGCGCTACTGGGTCGTTGTGGGTGCAGGTCACCCAGAACGTGCGGGGCGAGCTCGCGATCGGCGAGAAATACACGCCGAGCGTTCCGTGCACCGGTCAATTCCACAAGGTCGACGTGACCGTGGTGTCGCGCACGAAGGCATTCCGCCAGGGCGTCGCATTCACGTCCGCCACTTTGAACGTCTACCTGCCGCCCGACAATTCGAGCACGATCGAAGAAGAACGAGAAATGGTGCTCATGCGGTAATTCACCGCTTCGCGGCACTCGACGCGCGGACCACGAGTTCCGGCTGGAACTTCACGTGCCGGTGCTCGTGGTCCGGCTCGTTCTCGGCCAGCAGCAGGCTCGCGGCGGTACGGCCCAGCTGGTCACGCGGCTGGCGCACCGACGTCAGCGGCACGGCGGCCGCCGCGGCGAACTCGATGTCGTCGTAGCCGACCACAGCCAGGTCGTCCGGCACCTTCAACCCCTGCTGGGTCATCGACTGCAGCAGACCGAGCGCGAGCAGGTCGTTGGCGCAGAACGCGGCCGTGGGACGACGTGACGACGGCAGCCCGATCAGCCGCTCCCCCGCGCCGCGCCCCTCCGCCACCTGCAGTCCCCTGGTTTCCAGCAGCGTGAGCGCATCTTGAGGCAGACCTGCGTTCGTGAGCGCTCGCATCGCGCCCTCGTACCGGTCACGCACCTGTTGGATCGACAGCGGGCCGCCGACCATGGCGATTCGGGTGTGGCCGTTCTCGATCAGATGGGTCACCGCGAGCTCGCCGCCGAGCACGTCGTCGACGGCGACCGAGCAGTGCGTGCCGTCCGTCGACTCGCGGTCCACCAGCACGACCGGGGTGCCGCGTTCGGCGATCTGCGCGCTCTCGCCGTCGACCGGCGTGACGAGGATGCCCTCGACGCGCTGTTCGTGCAGCAGCTCCAGGTACTCGTGCTCACGGCCGGCGTCCGAGGCGCTGTTGCACAGGAACAGCGCGAACCCCGCCTCCCGCGCCGCGTCCTCCGCGCCACGGGCCACGTCGGTGAAGAACGGGTTCGCCGCGTCGAGCACGACGTACGCGATCACCCGGCTACGACCGGCGCGGAGCTGGCGTGCGGACTCGTTGCGCACGAAGCCCAGTTCCTCGATCGCGGCCAGCACCCGCTGCCGGGTCGCCGGAGCGACGACGTCCGGCCGGTTCAGCACGTTCGAGACGGTCGCGTTCGACACGCCGGCATGGTGCGCGACGTCGCGGATGCCCACTGACGGCTTCACCGGCGGCTCCTTTGTTGAAACGTGACAACGAATCGTACCTGGTGTCCCTTGACATGCGGGCGTAACACACCCAGAGTGCACGTAACTCAGTCGTTAAAACGTTTCAACATCGAGGAGACGGACGTGGACCGACCTCCCGTGGTGGCACTGGACGAGGTGAGCAAGTCCTTCGGCGCCGTCCGCGCGTTGTCCGGGGTGTCGCTGCGGCTGCTGCCCGGCGAGGCGCACGCGCTGCTCGGGGAGAACGGGGCCGGCAAGTCGACGCTGATCAAGACCCTGGCCGGGGTGCACCGCCCGGACGCCGGGCAGGTGCTCGTCGACGGGGCGTCGAAACGGTTCGCCAGTCCCGCCGACGCGCTGGCCGCGGGCATCGCGATCATCTACCAGGAACCGACGCTGTTCGGTGACCTGTCGGTGGCCGAGAACGTCTTCATGGGCCGCCAGCCGCTCGGCCTCGGCCGCCGCATCGACGTGGCGCGGATGCACGCCCGCACCTCGGAGTTGTTCTCCCGCCTGGGTGTCCGCCTCGACCCGGCCCGGCCGGCCCGCGGACTGTCCATCGCGGACCAGCAGCTCGTCGAGATCGCCAAGGCGCTGTCGTTCGACGCGCGCGTGATCGTGATGGACGAGCCGACCGCCGCCTTGTCCGCGCACGAGGTCCAGCGGCTTTTCGGGGTAGTGCAGGCGTTGCGCGCGCAGGACGCCGCGGTGCTGTTCGTGTCGCACCGGCTCAACGAGGTCTTCGAACTGTGCCAGCGGGCCACGGTGCTGCGCGACGGCGAGTTCGTCTGGTCCGGGGACCTCGCCGGCGAGACGCCGGACTCCTTGGTGCGCCGCATGGTCGGCCGCGAACTGTCGCAGCTCTTCCCCAAGCAGGACACGACCGCGGGCGAGGTGCTGCTGTCCGTGCGACGGCTGACCCGCGAGGGCGTGTTCACCGACGTGTCGTTCGACGTCCGCGCGGGCGAGATCGTGGCTCTGTCCGGGTTGGTCGGCGCGGGACGCAGTGAGGTCGCGCGGGCGGTGTTCGGCATCGACCGGCCTGATGGCGGCGTTGTGAACGTGCGCGGCCGGAAGCTGAAGTACGGCTCCCCCACCGCCGCGATGGCCGCGGGGATCGGGTTCGTGCCGGAGGACCGGCGCCAGCAGGGACTCGTGATGGCCGCGTCGATCGAACGCAACACCGCGCTCGCGTCGCTGGGCCGGCTGTCGACGTTCGGGTTGCTGCGCAGGAGAAGTGAACGTGCGCTCGCCCAGGACTGGGCGGTCAAGCTGCGGCTGAAGTTCGCGAAGCTGAGCGACCCGGTCGGCGTGCTCTCCGGCGGCAACCAGCAGAAGGTCGTGCTGGCGAAGTGGCTGGCGCGCAAGCCGTCCGTGCTGATCGTGGACGAGCCGACGCGTGGCATCGACGTCGGAACAAAAGCCGAGGTGCACCGCCTGTTGTCGGAGCTGGCCGGGCAGGGTGTGGCCGTGCTGATGATCTCGTCGGAGCTGCCCGAGGTGCTCGGGATGGCCGACCGCGTGCTCGTCATGCACGAGGGCAGGCTCGTCGAGGAGCTGTCCCGAGCCGAAGCCACCGAGGAGCGGGTGGCGATGGCGGCCGCCGGGCAGGTGGTCGCGCGATGACCACCCAGCTCGACCAGCCGGTGTCCGCTCCTGCCCAGCGCACGGCAGCGCGCCGCCTCTCCACCCGTGTCGGCCGCGTCCGCGAGCTCGGCATCGTCGTCGCCCTGGCCTTGGTCGTCATCCCCACAGCGATCGTGAACCCGAGGTTCATCCAGCCCCAGAGCCTGCGCGACCTCCTCCTCAACGCCTCGATCGTCGCTCTCCTCGCGGTCGGCCAAACCCTCGTCGTGGTGACCAGGAACGTCGACCTGTCCGTCGGTTCGGTCCTCGGCCTCTCCGCGTTCCTGACCGCGCAACAGTTCGCCGACCACCCCGGCACGCCACTCCTCGCGGGCATCGGGTTCGGCATCGCGGTCGGACTCGCCTGCGGCCTCCTCAACGGTCTGCTGGTCGCATTGGGCAAGGTCCCCAGCCTCGTCATCACCCTCGGCACGCTCTACGTGTTCCGCGGCATCGACTACGCCCTCGCCCACGGCAGGCAGGTCAACGCCGCCAACCTCCCCGACGCCCTGCTGAACCTGGGCAGCAGCCGCGTTCTCGGCATCCCGGTGCTCGTGCTGGCCACCGTCGTGGTCATCGCGGTCGCTGCCCTCCACCTGCGCTCCTATCGCTCCGGCCGCGAGCTGTACGCCATCGGTTCCAACCCGGAAGCCGCCACTCTCGCCGGCATCCCGGTCGCCAGGCGCACGCTCACCACGTTCGTCCTTTCCGGACTGATCGCGGGCCTGGCCGGCGCACTCTGGGTCGCCCGCTACGGCACGGTCGACGCGGCAGCGGGCACCGGCCTCGAACTCCAGGTCGTCGCGGCCGTGGTCGTCGGCGGCGTCGCGATCTTCGGCGGATCGGGAACGGTCGCGGGCGCGGCTCTAGGCGCGCTCCTCCTGGGCACGATCACGAGTTGCCTGGTGGTGCTGCAGATCCCCGCGTTCTGGCAGCAGGCGATCGCGGGTGCCCTGCTGCTCAGCGCCATCACGGTCGACCGCCTGCTGGCGTTGCGGCTGGCCAAGGCCTTGCGCACCACGGAAGGAACCAGCCATGCGTAACCTCCTGCGGTGGGAGACCGCACTGGTGTTCCTGCTGATCGTGGTGGCGCTGACAGGTCAGGTCAGCACCGGCGGGTCGTTCCTGTCCGGCGGCAACCTCTTCTACCTCGGCCTGGACGTCAGCGAGATCGCGCTGATCGCCCTCCCGCTCACGCTGGTGATCGTCGCGGGCGAGATCGATCTGAGCGTGGCCTCGGTGCTCGGCCTGTCCAGCGCGCTGGTCGGCTGGCTGTGGAACGCGGGCTGGTCCCTCGAAACCATCCTGCCGACCGTGATCGTGGCCGGCGCGCTCTGCGGAGCGTTCAACGGCCTGCTGGTCACCCGGCTCGGCCTGCCCAGCCTCGCGGTCACCATCGGCACGCTCGCCCTCTACCGCGGCCTCGCGCTGGTGGTGCTGGGCGACACGGCCGTCGCGGACTTCCCGGCGAGCTACACCTCGTTCGGCACCACGCCTGTGCCCGGCACGAACATCCCCTTCCCCATCGTGTTAGCGCTAACGCTCGCCATCCTGTTCGGCGTCGCCTTGCACGCCAGCTCGTTCGGCCGGTCCGTCTACGCGATCGGCGCCAACGAGGAGGGCGCGCGGTTCTCCGGCATCCGGGTCAAGCGGATCAAGCTGATCCTCTTCGTGCTCGCCGGGGCGGTCGCCGCGATCGCCGGCATCGTCTACACGTTCCGCTTCTCCAGCGCCCGCGCGGACAACGGCGTCGGGCTGGAGCTGGCCGTCGTCGCCGCGGTGCTGCTCGGCGGCGTGTCCATCTTCGGCGGCAAGGGATCGCTCTTCGGCGTGCTCGCGGGCGTGCTGCTGCTGGGCGGCCTGCGCAACCTCCTGATCCTGCAGGACACCTCGACCGAGGTCCTCACCATCGTCACCGGGCTTCTGCTGCTGGTCAGCGTTCTCGCCCCCTCGATCACCCGACGCATCGGAACCCTGAGGAAGGCCACACCATGAATCCACGTCTAGTGCTCGCCCTGGTGGTGTCCGGGGCCGTCGCGCTCACTGCCTGCGGTGGCACCACGAAGGACAGTTCGAGCCAGCAGACCGGCGGCGCCACCAACGCCGCCAAGGCCGACCCGGACGCGCCCCTCAAAGAAGGTCTGAAGATCACGTTCCTGCCCAAGCAGGTCAACAACCCGTACTTCACGGTGGCGCAGAAGGGTGCCGAGCAGGCGGGCACGGCGATCAAGGCCGAGGTCAAGCCGACCGGCCCGTCCGACGCCGCCGCGAGCTCCCAGGTCACCTACATCAACACCGCCGCGCAGCAGAAGCAGAACGCGCTGGTGATCTCCGCGAACGACGCCAACGCCGTCGCGCCCGCGTTGAAGAGCGCACGTTCACAAGGCTTGAAGGTCGTCACGTTCGACTCCGACGCGGCGCCGGACGCCCGCGACGTCTTCATCAACCAGGCCACCTCGAACGAGATCGCGGCGGGCCAGGTGAAGCTGATCTCCGACGCCGTCGGTGGCAGTGGTGAGATCGCGATCCTCTCGGCGACCCCCAACGCCACCAACCAGAACGCGTGGATCGAGGTCATGAAGACCGAGCTCGCGAAGCCCGAGTTCGCCGGTCTGAAGCTCGTGGAAACCGCGTACGGCAACGACGACGACCAGACGTCGTTCCAGAAGACCCAGGGCTTGCTGCAAGCACACCCGAACCTCAAGGGCATCATCTCGCCGACCACCGTCGGTGTCGCGGCGGCGTGGCGACGGCGTGACCCGCGGCTGTGGAAAGCGCTGGCACTGCACTCGATCTGCTGCGCGAC
>NZ_JBEXPJ010000137.1:0-24570 GCF_040611995.1 Lentzea sp. NPDC006480 | reverse complement strand
GTACAGCGCCTGGAAGTCCGGGTTGGACGCGTTCGCGGCCTTGAGCTTGGTGATCGCGTCGATCCACTCGGCACGCGACGTCGGCGGCTTCGCCACGCCCGCGGCCTGCAGCAGGTCGGTGCGGTAGATGACGGTGCGGTTCGCGGCGTAGAACGGCACGCCGTACTGCTTGCCGTTCAGCGTCAGCGAGTCCTTCAGGCCGCCCAGCCACTCGCCGCCGTTGAACTGGCCCGCGTCCGCGGTCAGGTCCGCCAGCGTGTTGGTGTCCGCGAAGCTCGCCGTCTGGGTGTTGCCGAGCTCGATGACGTCGGGCGGGGTGTTGCTGGCCAGCGCCGTGGTCAGCTTCTCCTGGATACCGGTCCACTTCTGGACCTCGTACTTGACCTTGATGCCGTTCGCGCTCTCGAACTCCTTGTTCAGAGCGTCGGTCAGGGTCGTCGGCGCGGAGCCGTCCATGAGCCACACGGTGATCTCTTTGGTCTCCGTGCCGCTACCGCTGTTCGTGCTCGTGCCACATCCCGACACGGCCACTGCCAGTGCGGCGGCACCAGCAGCGAGTCCTCTCCAGCCCTTCACAGTCGCGCCCTTTCAGCAAGCCCGGCCCCTCGGCCGGAACGCCCAAGTGGTGTAGACCAATGCGGAACAGCGTGTGCTGCGTCACCGGTCCTGTCAAGCGCGTTGCCAAAGCGTTGCGGAGTCCTCCGATCATTTTTGTGTCGATTGGCGGGGGTTCGGACGCACGAAACGACACGGACAAGGCATCCTTGTGGTGCGTTACATGGAGTGCGAGGAGGAGGCCATGCTGGAGACGACGCCTGCATCAGGCGTGGACGCCAGGACGCGTGCACAGCGCGAGCCGAAGTACTGGGGTCTCAAGCGGCACCTGCTCGACCTGTTGCGAGCGCTGCCGCCTGGTTCGCCGATCCCCACGGAACGGTCGCTGGCCGCGGAGTTCGACGTCTCCAGGACGACCGTTCGCCAGGCGCTCGCCGAGCTGACGGTCGAAGGGCGACTGCTCCGGGTGCAGGGCAAGGGCACCTTCGCGGCGGAACCGAAGGTCGCCCAGAGGTTGCAGCTGTCTTCGTACACAGAGGACATGCGCGCCCAGGGTCGTGTGCCGTCGTCGAAGCTGATCGAGGCTTCCGAGATGCCCGCGGAGGCAGAGCTCGCGCGGCTGCTCGGCGTGCGTCCCGGTGCCAAGGTGCTGCGTCTGCACCGCCTGCGTCTCGCGGACAACGAGCCGATGGCGATCGAGACGACGCACCTGGCGCTCGGCCGCTTCCGCGGGTTGCGGCGCTACCTGGCGCCCGGTGCCTCGCTGTACCAGGTGCTGTCCGAGCGGTTCGGCGTCGAGATGGGCCACGCCGAGGAGACGATCGAGACCGCGCTGGCCTCGCCGGAGGAGGCGGAGCTGCTCGGTGCCGACATCGGCCTGCCGATGCTGCTGCTGTCGCGGCACTCGTTCGACACCGAGGGCAACCCGATCGAGTGGGTTCGCTCGGTGTACCGCGGTGACCGGTACAAGTTCGTCGCCACGCTGAACCGACCGTCTTGATCGCCTGGGGCACGCCGCGCGCCCGTGCGGTGCTGGCCACGACGATCCTCGGCTCGGGCATGGCGATGCTCGACGGGACGATCGTCAACGTCGCGCTGCCGCGGATCGGCGCCGAGTTCAAGGCGTCGGTCACGGATCTGCAGTGGATCCTGAACGGCTACATGCTCGCGCTGGCCTCGTTGATCCTGGTCGCGGGATCATTGGGTGACCGGTTCGGCCGGCGCCGGGTCTACGTGGTCGGCGTGATCTGGTTCGGCGTGTCGTCGCTGTTGTGCGGCGTGGCGTGGGACGTGCCGGTGCTCGTGGCCGCGCGCGTGCTGCAGGGCGTGGGAGCGGCGTTGCTGACGCCGGGTGCTCTGGCGATCCTGCAGTCGTCGTTCAACCGGGAAGATCGATCCCGGGCGATCGGTGCCTGGTCAGGGCTGTCCGGTGTGGCCACCGCGATCGGGCCGTTCGTCGGCGGGCTGCTCGTGCAGGCGTGGTCGTGGCGGCTCGCGTTCCTGGTGAACCTGCCGGTGGCGGCGCTGTGCGTGTTCCTCGCGCTGCGGTCGGTGCCGGAGTCGCGGGACGAGACCGCCGGGCACCCCAACTACCTGTCGGCGCTGGTCGGAGCGGTCGGCCTGGCGCTGATGACGGGCGGTCTGGTCGAGCAGTCCTACCTGGTGGCGGGGCTCGGACTGGCGGCGATGATCGCGTTCGGCGTGGTCCAGGTGCGGTCTTCGGACCCGTTGGTGCCGCCGGAGCTGTTCCGCAACCGCACGTTCCTCGTGGCGAACCTGCTGACGTTCCTGGTCTACGCGGCACTCGGCGGCGTGATGGTGCTGCTGGTGCTGCAGCTGCAGGTGTCGCTCGGCTACTCGCCGACGGCGTCCGGACTGGCCAGCGTGCCGCTCACGATCATCATGCTCTTGCTGTCGTCGACGTCGGGGAAGATCGCGCAGCGCTACGGCCCGCGCTGGCAGCTCATCCTCGGGCCGATCGTGATCGGCGTGGGCATGCTCCTGCTGCGCAACGCCGCACCCGGCTCGAGCTACCTGACGGGCGTGCTGCCCGGAATCGTGGTCTTCGGTCTCGGTCTGGCCGCCGTGGTCGCGCCGGTCACCGCGACCGTGCTCGCGTCCGCGCCTGATCACCACGCGGGCGTCGCGTCGGGCGTGAACAACGCCGTGGCGCGCACCGGCAGCCTGCTGGCGATGGCCGTGCTGCCCGGTGCGGTCGGGCTGATGGGCGACGACTACACGAACCCGGCGGTCATGACGTCCGGGTGGCAGATGGCGCTCGTGCTGTGCGCGGTGGCGGCGATCATCGGCGGTGTGCTCGCGATCGGCGTGAACAACGACGTGCTGGCCGCGGCACCCGACCAACCCGAGGCGCCGCATCCCGGCGACTGCCTGCACTGCGGCGTGGAGGGCCCGCCGACCCACATGCGGTCAGGCCCGCAGCACGCGAACAAGTAGCGCTGGGTCGACGTTGCCGCCGGAGACGACGGCAACGCCACCTCCGAGCTTCGTCTGGGCCGCGACCGCGACGGCACCGCTGGGTTCGGTGATGAGCCGTGCCCCGCGGACCAGGCCGGCCATCGCCGCGAAGATCTCGTCCTCCGTCACCGTGATCACGTCGTCCACGAGCTTGCTGATGTGTTCCCAGGTGAGTGCCGACGGCTCGTCCCGCAGGGCGTCAGCGGCCGTCTGAGCGCGGTCCACGGGGTCCCAGCGGATCAGCTCGCCCTGGCGGAGCGAGTCGGCGATGTCCGCGGCCAGGGCCGGTTCCGCGCCGATCACGCGGACGTCGGGCTTGAGAGCCTTGATCGCGGTGGCGACGCCGGAGATCAACCCGCCGCCGGACATCGGCACGACCACGGCGTCGACCTCGGGCAGGTCCTCCAGGATCTCCAGGCCGATCGTGCCCTGGCCGGCGATCACGTCCGGGTGGTCGAACGGCGGGATCAGCGCCGCACCTCGTTCGGCGACGAGAGCCTCGGCACGTTCGACGCGTTCGGTGATGCCGACGATGAAGACCTCGGCTCCCAGCGCCTTCGTGGCCTCGATCTTGACCGCGGGAGTGTTCGAAGGCATCACGATCGCCGCCGGGACGCCGTGCAGCCGGGCCGCGAACGCCACGGCCTGGGCGTGGTTGCCGCTGGAGTACGCGACCACGCCGTTCGCCCGGTTCTCCAAGCGTGCCAACGCGTTCAGCGCCCCACGAAGCTTGAACGCGCCGATCGGCTGCAAGTTCTCCGGCTTGAGCCAGCCCGGACCGAACTGCAGCAGCGGCGTGCGCACCACGTGCGGCGCGATCACCGCCGCCGCCGAGCGGATGTCGTCGAGCGAGATCATCCGACCAGTTCCGCGAACAGCTTCGGTTCGATGTTGCCGCCGGACACGACGGCGACGGTCGGACCGGCGGGCAGCGAGCGGTTCAGGTACGCCGCAACGGGAACAGCGCCGCTCGTCTCGGACACGACACGGGTGCGACGGGCGATTTCCCTTACCGCGCCCCGAATCTCGTCCTCGGTCACGGTGATGATGTCGTCGACGTACTCGCGGATGTGCGCGAACGTCAGCTCGGACGGCTCGGCGCGCAGACCGTCGGCGATGGTGCGGGCGCGGTCGTGCGCGTCCCACCGGACCAGCGAGCCGGCGGCGAACGACGCGGCGGCATCAGCGGCCAGTTCCGGCTCGACACCGATCACGCGGACGTTGGGGCGCAACGACTTCACGGCCGTGGCGACACCGGAGATCAGGCCGCCTCCGCTCACCGGCACCAGGATCGTGGCCACGTCGGGCAGGTCCGCGCAGATCTCCAGGCCGATCGTGCCCTGGCCGGCGATCACGTCCGGGTGGTCGAACGGCGGGATCAGCGTGGCGCCGCGTTCCTCGACCAGCTCGGCGGCCCGCGACTCGCGTTCGGTGATGCCGACGACGAACACCTCGGCGCCGTGCGAGCGCGTCGCGTCGATCTTCAGCTGAGGTGTGTTGTCCGGCACGACGATCGCCGCGGGCATGCCCAGGAGCTTGGCCGCGTAGGCGACTGCTTGCGCGTGGTTACCACTCGAATACGCCACGACACCACGCGCACGGTCCTCGGAAGGTATGCGGGACAAGGCGTTCACCGCGCCGCGTTGCTTGAAAGCTCCGATGGGCTGCAAGCATTCGGGCTTGATCAAAAGGCCCGGGTCGAACGTCAGCAGCGGGGTGTGCACGACATGCGGGGCGATCGCGGCGGCGGCCGCGTGGATGTCTTCGAGAGTCACCAGGCGCATACGTTGATGATGCACGTCACCGGGGCACAACCGGTGAACTGTGCCCGACGTCCTACAAGTGTCATGTCTGAGAAGGAGAAAATCACCCCCGTCAAGCTCGTCGCGAGTGTGCTCGCCGCCGTCACCGCGGCCGTGCTGAGCCTTCGCCTCAACGTCGTCGGCACCATCATCGGCGCGATCCTCGCCAGTGTGGTGACCACGGCGGGCGCCCATTTCTATCAACGGTCGATGGAACGCGAAAAGCGTTGGCAGGTCATCGCGGTCGGTGGGCTGCTCGCCTTCGTGGTGGGCGTCCTCGCCGTCATGAGCATCCAGCTGGTGACCGGCAAACCGACGTCCGCGGATCCCGAGTCGCCCGGCACGAGCTCCACCGTCCACACCGAGACCCACACCGAGACGACGAAGACGGAAACGGAGACCGTGACCGTCCCGCCGAGCACTTCGGCCACGTCCGGTCAGTCGCCCGCCGAAAGCACGACGCCGACCGGACCGCCGACTACGACGACAGGAACCCGACAGCCGACCGACAGCTCGGCGCCGACGTCAACTGTCGACCCCATTCGGTGATCACGTCACTACTTTGAGCGATAGTTAACTGTCAATTGCTACGCAGCGCAGTTGATCTGTCGTGAGCTGTGACACACTTCCTCCACGGTCGAGGTCGGGCGTAATAGATAACAGGCCCATAACGTCACTCGAACGGGCGAAAGATTCGGTCCGAAAGAGACCGGGAGGAGGGCGCAATGAGGCTCGTGGCGAGACCACTTGAGCGCTGCGCCTTCGTCGAAGACGAGAGAGAGCTGGGGATTGGAGGGGTGGGGCGACCCCTGCCGCCGCCCCACCACCCGTCCCCCTAGAGCCCCCGAGAGAGGTCCCTGCAACCGATCTCTCGGGTTCCCCTGCACCCGAAAGTGAGGGAGACGTCTGATGAACCGCACGCGTGCGGCCCGTATAACCGGTGCCGTGTTGCTCGCCACCGGAGTCGTGACTGCTCTCAGCGTACCGGCGTTTGGCGCCCCTGCCGCACCAGTCGCCCCAACCGGTTCCGACACGGAGAGCTACCCGGCCGAATTGCTCCAAGCGGTCCAACGTGATTTGGGCCTGAACGCTGACCAGGCACGCGTCCGGTTGGCTTCTGACCAGAAAGCGAGCGATGTCGCTGAGCGGGCGAAGGCCTCCCTGGGCGACGCGTTCGGCGGATCCTGGATCGACCAGGCGAGCGGCAGACTGACCGTGGCGGTGACCAAGTCGGGACTCTCCGTGAGCGGCGCGGACACCAAGGTCGTCCAGAACTCGCTCGCTCAGCTCAACGGCACCAAGTCGGTGCTCGACCTCATGACCGCTCCCGCGAGCATCACCAGCTGGCGCGTGGACGAGAAGTCCAACGCCGTCGTGGTCGAGGTCAACAAGAACACCCGGGACGCGGCCGCGGACCAGTGGATCTCCACGGCCAAGGGCATCAGCGGCGCGGTTCAGGTCGCCGAGGTGACCGAGAACCCGACCCCGCTGTACGACCTGCGCGGTGGTGACGCCATCTACATGGGCGGCGGCCGCTGCTCGCTCGGCTTCTCCGTCCAGGGCGGCTTCGTGACCGCGGGCCACTGCGGCACCACGGGCACGGCCGTCTCCGGCTACAACCGCGTCGCGGCCGGCACGTTCGCCGGCTCGGTCTTCCCCGGCAACGACTACTCCTGGGTCCGCACCAACGCGAGCTGGACGCCGCGGCCGTGGGTCAACCACTACAACGGCACGAACGTGACCGTGAAGGGCTCCACCGAGGCGGCGGTCGGCGCGCAGATCTGCCGTTCGGGTTCGACCACCGGCTGGCACTGCGGCACCGTCCAGGCCAAGAACCAGACCGTGAACTACTCGCAGGGCAGCGTCCGCGGCCTCACCCGCACCAACGTGTGCGCGGAGCCCGGTGACTCCGGCGGTTCGTGGGTGGCGGGCACTGCCTTCGGCCAGGCCCAGGGCGTGACGTCCGGCGGTTCCGGCAACTGCTCGTCCGGCGGCACCACGTACTTCCAGCCGGTCAACCCGATCCTGTCGCGCTTCGGCCTGCGCCTCGTGACCGGATGATCTAACTGAACTGAACAGACCGTTTCGAGAGCCCGTACCAGAAGCCTTCAACGCTGGTACGGGCTTTCTCGTCGCCCGCCGCGCCGAGTGCCACGAACAGCGGTGCGAAGTGCTCGGTCCGCGGGTGCGCGATGCCCGCCGCGGGAGCCTTCTGCTGGAAGTCCAGGAGTGCGTCCACGTCGCCGTCGGCCAGCTGCTGGTGCGCCCAGTCGTCGAACTCCTTCGACCACGACGGCGGCTCGTAGTCCGGGCCCTGGCTGAAGTGCACGCAGCTCAGGTTGTGCGTCATGAACCCGCTGCCGACGATCAGGACGTTCTTGTCCCGCAACGGCGCCAGCTTCCGGCCGACCTCGTGCAGCTCGCGCGGGTCGAGCGTGGGCAGCGACATCTGCAGCACCGGCACGTCCGCGTCCGGGAACATCTCCTTGAGCGGCACGTATGCGCCGTGGTCGAGGCCGCGCTGCTCGTCCTGCTGGACGTGCCCGCCGAGGAGCTTGCGGACGTCGTCGGCTAGTTCGGGAGCACCCGGCGCCTCGTAGGTGACGTCGTAGTAGTGCTGCGGGAAGCCCCAGAAGTCGTAGACCAGCGGCACGGTCGTGGTCGCGCCGATGGTGGTCGGCGCCTCCTCCCAGTGCGCGGAGACCATGAGCACGGCCTCCGGGCGCGGGAGGGTCGCGGACCAGTCCTTGAGCTCTTTGGTCCACGTCTCGTCATCAGCCAGCGGGGGTGCCCCGTGGCTCAGATACAGCACAGGTGCGCTCACGGCATTGAGCGTACGCCTAGTTGTTCAAATTTCAACTACTAAGTTCAACTTTGAACGACTCGGCTGCCTTCCGCGGATCCTCGGCATCGGTGATGGCCCGGACGACGACCACTCGGGTGGCTCCGGCGGCTTTCACCTCGTGGAGGTTCGCGAGGTCGATGCCGCCGATCGCGAACCACGGCTTGCGCATGCCCTGGGTCGCTCTGACGAGATCCAGGCCGGGTGCCGGGCGCCCCGGCTTGGTCGGCGTCGGCCAGCACGGGCCGGTGCAGAAGTAGTCCGCGCCGTGCTGTGTCGCCGCGGCCCGCATCTGCTCCACGTCGTGCGTAGAGCGGCCGATCACCACCTCCTCGCCCACGATGTGGCGCGCGCACGAGACGGGCAGGTCGTCCTGGCCGAGGTGCAGCACGTCCGCCTTGACCGCGTACGCGATGTCCGCGCGGTCGTTCACGGCGAGCAGCTTCCCGTGCGCGACGCACGCTTCCGCGAGCGTCTCGAGGGCTTGGATCTCCTGCTTCGCCTCCAGCGACTTGTCCCGCAGCTGGATGATGTCGACCCCGCCGGCGAGTGCCGCATCGGCGAACTCGGCCAGATCAGGCCGGTTCGGCGTGCAGAGGTAGAGCGTCGCGTCGGCGAGTCGTTGCCTGATCAGGTTTCCGTCGAGTCCTGGCACGCTCGCACGGTAACCGTTATGTTGGTGTCGGTCCGCACGGGAGCCTGGAGATCACCGGGCTGAGAGGGAGCGTGGTTCGCTCCGACCGTCGAACCTGATCCGGGTCATGCCGGCGCAGGGAGCGTGAATGCCTTGAGCAGTGTGGAAGTGGCCGTCCGGGGTGGCGGTGTCATCGGCCTGTCCGTGGCTTTGGCGTTGCTGCGGGACGGGTACTCGGTCTCTCTTTCCGATCTGGGTTCGCCGCACGCCGGATCACGGGTCGCGGGCGGAATGCTCGCGCCGTTGACGGAGGCGTGGCCGGGCGAGGAAGCCGTGGTGGCGCAGGGTGTTGAGGCCTTGGCGATGTGGCCTGAGTTCGCGGCTTCGCTGGGTGTCGAGCTGTTCACGGCGGGGACTCTCGCGGTCGGCACGCAACCCGGTGACCTCGCCGATCTGCGGCACGCGGGGGAGTTGCTGACCTCGCGCGAGATCCGTGCTCTCGAACCTTCTCTGGGGCCAGCGGTTCGCGGTGGCGTGTACGCGGCGGGCGACCTCGCCGTCGACAACCGCGTGCTGCTTTCCGCACTGTGGAAGGCATGTGTCGAGCTGGGCGTGCGGTCCGATGTGGATGGACGGGTCGAGGTGATCGCGGCCGGGGCGTGGAGCGGTGCGTTGCATCCTCTGCTGCGGGACGTGATCCGGCCGGTCAAGGGCGAGATTCTGCGGCTTTCCCGGCGTTCGGGAGCATTGCCGCCGCCGCGTCACACGATCCGCGCCTTGGTTTCCGGTCGGCCGGTGTACCTGGTTCCGCGCAACGACGGTCTCGTCGTCGGAGCTACCCAGCACGAGGTGGGGTTCGACACCGACGTGTCCGTCGCGGGCGTGCGGGACCTGTTGCGAGACGCGGAAACCGTGCTGCCGGGTATCGCGGAGTACGCGTTGACCGAGGCCGCTGTCGGGTTCCGCGCGGGCAGTCCCGACAACGTGCCGATCGTGCGCTGGCTCGAACCCGGTGTGATCGCCGCGACCGGTCACCACCGCAACGGACTTCTGCTCGCCCCGCACACCGCTGCGCAGGTCGTCGGGCTGCTCAAGGGAGGAAGCTGGTGAAAGCACAGGTCAACGGCACTTCTCGCGACCTGGACGACGGCACGTCCGTCGCCGCGCTGGTGTCGCTGGTGGGGGCGCCCGCGTCCGGTGTCGCGGTGGCACTGGACGGCGCGGTGGTGCCGAGGGCGTTGTGGGACAAGACGATCGTGCCGGACGGCGGCGTGGTCGAGGTGCTGACCGCGGTCCAGGGAGGCTGACGTGGACGATCCGCTGATCATCGCGGGCCGGGAGTTCCGGTCCAGGCTCATCACCGGCACCGGCGGTGCCGCGAACCTCTCGGTGCTGGAACGGGCTCTGGTCGCGTCCGGTACCGAGCTGACGACCGTGGCCATGCGCCGGGTCGACGCGGCCGGCCAGACCGGTGTGCTGGAGTTGTTGCGGCGCCTTGGAATCGAGGTCCTGCCGAACACGGCGGGCTGCCGCACGTCCGCCGAGGCCGTGCTGACCGCCCAGCTCGCCCGCGAGGCGTTGGAAACAAACTGGGTGAAGCTCGAAGTGGTTTACGACGAGCAAACCCTGCTGCCGGACCCGGTCGAGCTGCTGGACGCGGCGGAACGGTTGGTGCGGGACGGCTTTGTGGTACTGCCGTACACCAACGACGATCCGGTGCTGGCGTTGAAACTCCAGGACATCGGTTGCGCCACGGTGATGCCTCTTGGTTCGCCCATCGGAACGGGACTCGGCATCCGCAACCCGCACAACATCGAGCTGATCACCTCGCGAGCCACCGTTCCGGTGGTGCTCGACGCGGGCATCGGCACGGCGTCCGACGCGGCCCTGGCGATGGAACTCGGCTGCTCAGCGGTGCTTCTGGCGACCGCGGTCACCCGCGCCCAGGACCCGGAACGCATGGGCGCCGCCATGCGTTGTGCGGTCGAGGGCGGACGGCTCGCGCGCTTGGCGGGCCGAATTCCGCAGCGCTTTTGGGCCCAAGCGTCTTCGCCAGGACTCTGAGGTCGCTACCGTGGGTACTCACGTGTTGGGGGATGATTGAGAACTACTTAATCCCGCCGAGGAGGACGACAAGCCGTGACGGCCCCCATTGACGCCGAGGTCGAGGACGCGACCGCGCGCCTGTACCTGGCGATCGGCCGGCTGGCCCGGTTGCTGCGACGCACCGGTTCCCCGGGACTCGGCCCCGGCGCGGTCTCCGCGCTGGCCACCCTCGCCCGCTGCGGCCCCATGCGCCTCGGCGACCTGGCGACGAAGGAAGGCGTGGCACCCCCGACGTTGTCCCGCATCGTCGCCGCCCTGGTCGAGGCCGGGTACGTGAAGCGCGAACCGGACCCGCAGGACGGCCGCGCGTGGCTCGCGACCCCCACGCCCGAGGGCGAGACGATGGTCTCCGGAGTGCGGTCCGCGCGGGTGCGCGAGCTGCAGCGGCGGATCGAGCAGCTGACACCCGAACATGTTTCCGCTCTGGTGAACGCGTTGGACGCGCTGGAGACACTGGTCGGCGAAGAGCCGAAGTGAGGCCTGGCGCCGCTTCGCCGGAGAGTTCGGCGAAGCGGCCGGCCTACTTGTCGAGCCTCCAGAGCGGCGACACCGGTCCGACGCCGGCACCCAACGGGTAAGCCGCCGCGACCGAGCGCACGATGAAGTCCTTGCCGAACCGCACCGCTTCCGGCACGGTCGCACCCTTCGCGAGTGCCGAGCTGATCGACGACGCGAGAGTGTCACCGCTGCCGTGCGTGTGTTTGACGTCGTAACGCGGTCCGGGCAGCTCGATGAACTCCCGGCCGTCGTAGAGCAGGTCGAGGCACTCCGGGTCGTCCCACATGTGGCCGCCCTTCACGAGCACCCACTCCGGGCCCATGGCGTGCAACGCCTCCGCGGCAACCCGTTGGTCGGCTCGGTCCTTGACCGCAATCCCCGTGATCAGCCGCACCTCGTCGAGGTTCGGCGTCACCAGCGTGGCGCGCGGGAAGAGCAGGCCCCGCAACGCGTCCAGCGCCGAGTCGGCCAGCAGCTGGTCGCCGTGCATCGACGCCGACACCGGGTCGACGACGAACGGCGTCCTGCCAGAACCGATGCCGACGCGGTCCAGCGCCGGCGTGATCGCCTCGATGATCGCCGCCGACGCCAGCATGCCGGTCTTCGCGGCCTGCACCCCGATGTCCTCGGCGACCGAGATGATCTGCGCGGCGACGACGTCCGCCGGGATCTCGGCGACTCCCGTGACGCCCAACGAGTTCTGGACCGTCACGGCGGTCAGCGCGACGCAGCCGTGCACTCCGCACGCGAAGAGCGTGCGGAGGTCGGCCTGGATCCCCGCACCACCGCCGGAATCGCTTCCGGCGATGGTGAGGACCCGCGGAGGTGTTGCTGTCACGTCGTTTCCACCACTGGCAGGTAGACCTTGTTGCCGGTGTCGGCGAACTCGTCGGACTTCTCCGCCATGCCCGCCTCGATCGCCTCCACTGTGGACAGTCCGCGTTCCTCGGCGTAGCGCCGCACGTCCTGGGTGATCTTCATGGAGCAGAACTTCGGCCCGCACATCGAGCAGAAGTGCGCCGTCTTCGCCGGTTCCGCGGGGAGCGTCTCGTCGTGGAACGAGCGCGCGGTGTCCGGGTCGAGCGACAGGTTGAACTGGTCCTCCCAGCGGAACTCGAAGCGCGCCTTGGACAACGCGTCGTCC
Source organism: Lentzea sp. NPDC006480 (assembly GCF_040611995.1). Classification (NCBI taxonomy): domain Bacteria; kingdom Bacillati; phylum Actinomycetota; class Actinomycetes; order Pseudonocardiales; family Pseudonocardiaceae; genus Lentzea; species Lentzea sp. NPDC006480. The sequence continues at coordinate 12,511 of NZ_JBEXPJ010000137.1, read as the reverse complement.
CAGTCCTGGACGCCGGGGTGGCCCTTGGCGAGGTCCGCGGAGTGCGCCGCGATCTTGTACGTGATCACGCCGGTCTTCACGTCGTCCCGGTTCGGCAGGCCGAGGTGCTCCTTCGGCGTGACGTAGCAGAGCATCGCGGTGCCCAGCCAGCCGATCTGCGCCGCGCCGATCGCGGACGTGATGTGGTCGTACGCCGGCGCGATGTCCGTGGCCAGCGGGCCGAGGGTGTAGAACGGCGCCTCGCCGCACCACTCCTCTTCCAGCCGCACGTTCTCGGCGATCTTGTGCATCGGCACGTGGCCGGGGCCCTCGATCATCACCTGGACGTCTTTGGCCCGCGCGATGTGCGTGAGCTCGCCCAGTGTGCGGAGTTCCGCGAACTGCGCCTCGTCGTTGGCGTCCGCGATGGAACCCGGCCGCAAGCCGTCGCCCAGCGAGAACGTCACGTCGTAGGTGCGCAGGATGTCGCAGAGCTCCTCGAAGTGCGTGTAGAGGAAGCTCTCCTTGTGGTGCGCGAGGCACCACGCGGCCATGATCGACCCGCCGCGCGAGACGATGCCCGTGACGCGCTTGGCCGTCAGCGGCACGTACCGCAGCAGCACGCCCGCGTGCACGGTCATGTAGTCGACGCCCTGCTCGCACTGCTCGATCACGGTGTCGCGGTAGACCTCCCACGACAGCGCGGCCGGATCGCCGTTGACCTTCTCCAGCGCCTGGTAGATCGGCACGGTGCCGATCGGCACCGGCGAGTTGCGCAGGATCCACTCGCGCGTCTCGTGAATCCGCTTGCCGGTGGACAGGTCCATGATCGTGTCGGCACCCCAGCGGGACGCCCACACCATCTTCTCGACCTCGTCCTCGATCGACGACGACACCGCGGAGTTGCCGATGTTGGCGTTGATCTTCACCAGGAACTTCTTGCCGATGATCATCGGCTCGGCCTCGGGGTGCTTGCGGTTCAACGGAATGACCGCACGCCCGATGGCCACCTCGTTGCGCACGAACTCCGCGTCGAGGTTCTCGCGCACCGCGATGTACTTCATCTCCGGGGTGATGATCCCGGCCTTCGCGTACGCGAGCTGGCTGACAGCTCCGTTGATCGGTTCCCGTGCCGCGACCCACCCGGACCTCAGGTCGGGCAGTCCACTGTGGACGTCGATGGTCGCGTTGTCGTCGGTATACGGACCGGAAGTGTCGTAGAGATCGACATGTTCGCCGTTGGTCAGTTCCACCCTGCGGAAAGGCACCCGGATGTCAGAAGCGACTTCGCGGTACACCTTGCGGGAGCCCGAGATCGGGCCGGTGGTAACACTGGGCTTGACCGAACGGTCGTCAAGTGCCGTCACGACATTCCTCCCTACGCCGGCATTACCCGGTCAGGTTCAGGCGGTCGGTGACACCGGCGTAGCAGCCAGTCACCCTCTCAGCCCGCTCAGGCGCGAGCTCCCGCGTTCTTGTTGAGTTGTCGAGACCCGACCATAGTCAGCGCGCGCCGTAGCTGCCAAGGGCGTCGTTTGCCCCTAATCTTCTCTCTCGTGGCGGATCATCAGCCGTTCCCGCCCGGCGCGCGTCGCGGTCAACGTCCCGCCGTGGTCTCCGCATGCCCTTCCTGCGGAGAACTCGCTGGTCGCGGCTATCCCGACTGCGGTTTCTGCGCCGAGCTGCTCGACCAGTTCTGGCTCGCGGACTGGGAGGCGTTGCGAACATCGTCCCAGCTGGCGGACAGGGAACTGGCCGAGTTGGTGGTCTCCTCCGACGTCGGCCAGTACCCGTGGACGTGCGTCGACTGGGCCATGACGTTGCTCGCGTGCTCCCGTTGCGGTGCGGAACTGGGCACCGGGCCGGTCGAGTGCGTGCGGTGCGCCGTCACGGAGGAGCGCCGGTGGAACTGGGACCACTCGGCGCATCCGTACACGATGAGCGCGAACGAGCACCTTTTACGAGTCGCCAGGGCAGCCCTGCGCGCACCTCACCGGCGCCGGCCCGCGGTGGTGCAGGCCTGGCAGCTGGTGCTGCCGTTCCTCATCGCCGGTGAGGTGATCGAGTTCGGCCGGCTGGACCGAATCCGCGCGCACGTGCTCGCTGGTGGCTACGCCTCCATGGCGGCCTGCTACACCCTCGGTGAGCTGGCCGGGTTGCCCGAGCTCTTCTGGCGCCGGGGCAGCCCGATCTCAACGCGGGTCGAGTACCAGCCGGACTCCGAGCGCCAGCAGCACGCCGCCCGACAGCTTCTCGAGAGCCGGACGGACCCGCGGGCGGCTCAGCCAGCCGCGGATGGTGTGCAGGATCGACACGATGATCAGGTACCAGACGGTGTCGATCAGCACCCAGCCGATGGCGAGGAAGAGCAGAACCCCCTGGCCGGCCTCCCCGGCAGGCACGAACTGCGGTAGGAACGAGATCGCGAACACGCCGAGCTTCGGGTTGGCCAGGTTCACGACCAGCCCGCTGCGGAACGCGTGGCTGGCGGGCGGCGGTTCCGCGTTCGGCAGGCTCTTGGTGATCAGGGCCTTGACGCCCAGGTAGATCAGGAAGACCGCGCCGATGATCCGCAGCGCGTGGTAGGCGATCTCGGACGCCGTGAGCAGGACGGACAGGCCCAGCGCGGCCGCGATCGCCCAGCAGGCGACACCGACCTCCATGCCGAACACCGTCGCCAGCGCGGCTTTTCGCCCGTGCACCGACTGTCGCAGGACCATGGCCGTGCCAGGTCCGGGCGACAGTGCGATGAGGAACGAGGCCGCTACGAAGGCGACGATGTTTTCGATTGGCATGCCTAGATGGTCGCTGATGGCGGCAATTCTTTTTCGAGTAGAAGCGGCTGGTTCTTGACCTGGAGCGCGCTCCAGGATGTTCGGTGGTCCTCATGACGGATCTGGGGAAGTTGGGTTTCGGCACGTGGGCCATGGGTGGACCGTTCTCGGGTCCGGACGGGGCGCCGGTCGGCTGGGGTCCGGCGGACGACGGGCAGTCGGTCAAGGCGCTGCGCCGGGCGGTGGAGCTGGGCGTGACGCTGTTCGACACCGCGGACGTGTACGGGTGCGGGCACGCGGAAACGCTGGTCGGGCAAGCGTTTGCGGGCATGCGTGACCAGGTGTCGATCGCGACGAAGTGGGGTTGCGGGTTCGACGCCGGGGCGAGGCGGATGACCGGGAACGAGGGGTCTGTCGAGTACCTGCGCCGCGCCGTCGAGGGGTCGTTGCGGCGACTGGGCACCGACTACGTCGACCTCTACCAGCTGCACATCGGCGACCTGCCGCTGGAGCAGGCGGCGTTGCTGCGGGACGAGTGCGAGGCGTTGGTCGCCGCAGGCAAGATCCGCGCGTACGGCTGGAGCACCGACGACGTCGAGCGCGCGCGGTTCTTCTGCGAGGGGGAGCACGGGATCGCGGCGCAGGCCGACATCAACCTGCTGTTCGACAACCCCGAGATGTACGCGGGGGAGTACGCGGTGCTGTGCCGCCGTCCGCTCGCGATGGGGTTGCTGGCGCGGGAGACGTTCGACGTGCTGCCCGCCGACGACGTGCGCGTCACGAACCCGTCCTGGCTGCGGTTCTTCGTCGACGGGAAGCCCTCGCCGGAGTACTTCGCGGCGCGGGAGGCCGTGCGCGACGTCCTGACCTCGGGCGGGCGGACGCTGGTGCAGGGTGCGCTGGCGTGGTTCTGGGCGCGTTCTCCCCGCCTGATCCCGATTCCGGGCGTGCGGACGGTGGCTCAGGTCGAGGAGAACGCGGGTGCGCTTGCTCTCGGGGCGCTGACGGCGGACGAGCTGGCGCAGGTGGAGACGGTGCTGCGGCCCTAGTCGTCAGTCGTCGTCTTCGTCGTCGAAGTTCGCGGGGTCGGCCGGGTCCCAGGACAGGCCCGGCACACCCCACTCGTTGTCGCGCAGCATCCGCTTCGACTCCTTCTTGTACCGGCCGACGAGGCGGTCGAGGTAGAGGAAGCCGTTGAGGTGGTCGGTCTCGTGCTGCAGGCAACGCGCGAAGAAGCCGGTGCCCTCGACCTCGAACGGCTGCCCGTCGACGTCCTGCCCGGTCACCTTCGCCCATCGGGCGCGTCCGGTCGGGTACGCCTCACCGGGGACGGACAGGCAGCCCTCGAAGTCGTCGTCCGGGTCCGGCATGGTCTCCGGGATCCCGTCGGTCTCCAGCACGGGGTTGCAGATCACGCCGCGGTGCTGCACGCCCTCGTCGTCCGGGCAGTCGTACACGAAAACCCGCAGGTCGACACCGATCTGGTTGGCCGCGAGCCCGACTCCGCGAGCAGCTGCCATCGTCTCGAACATGTCGTCGACGAGCGTCTTGAGCTCGGTGTCGAACTCGGTGACCTCACGTGTCGGGTTGTGAAGCACGGGGTCACCAGCGATGCGGATGCGATGCACGGCCATGGTCAGACTTTATGCGGTCCAAAACTGTCGGTGTCGCGCGGTAGGTTGGAACGATCACGTGATTGAATTGCCCGCACCTGAGATGGTGTGGCGACCGTGGGGAGCCAGATGGATCACGCCGAGGCGCTTACCTCCGCTGACGGGCTGACCAGCCGCGAACGCACGATGCTCGCGTTCGAGAAGCAGTGGTGGAAGTACTCGGGATCCAAGGAACAGGCCATCAGGGAACTGTTCGACATGTCGGCGACTCGCTACTACCAGCTGCTCAACGCGTTGGTTGAGAAGGAAGCCGCGTTCGCGGCCGATCCGATGCTGGTCAAGCGGTTGCGCGGCGTGCGGACAGGCCGTCAGAGGGTTCGCGCACGCGCCAGGAGCACCGAGGACTGATGACCTCCCCCGAGTCCGCTAGCCCGTCCCGCCCGGCCAAGGCCGCCGGCTTCGCCCTGCTGGGGGTGGCCGCGGTGGCTTTGATCATCGGCGTCGTCAGCCTCTTCGGCGGAGGCGACGAGCCGCCGACGGCCGGCGGCACGACGACAACTCCGCCACCGCAGACGACGTCCGAGTCACCTTCCGCGCCTGCTTCCATGCCTTCGGCACCGGCTGCGACGACCACGACTCCGCCTGCGGCGACCACTACTACGACGCCTCCGCCTCCCGTCACCCAGCCAGGAGGAACCGCGAAGGCGCCGGTCCGGGTCTACAACAACTCGACGATCACCGGGTTGGCGGTTCGGGCGGCCGATGAGGTCCGGGCCAACGGGTGGACCGTCGAGGGCACCGGCAACTACTCGCAGGGCACGATTCCCACCACGACCGTGTACTTCCGGCCGGGGACTGATGAAGAGGCTTCCGCGAAGGAGCTGGCCGCGGTGCTGCGGGCTCGGGTCGAGCCGCGGTTCGACGGGATCCAGTCGTCCGCGCCCGGGATCATCCTGATCGTCACCAACGACTTCCAGGGCGCGTCCAAGAGCAAGTGAGCTGTTCCCGGCGGTGAGGTCGTCACCGCCGGGTCCGTTCACGACGAGCGGTTCGCCGCGTAGGCGGCCAGCGATGCCAGCTGCGCCGGGTCGAGCGACGGCCGCACGACCTGCCTCGCCTTGGCCAGGTGCGCCTGCGTCACCTCGGCCGCCTCCAACGACTCGCGCATCGCCGTCAGCGCCGCTTCACGTACGAGAGCCGCGCAGTCCGCCGCCGAGTACATGTCCAGCTCGGCGGCCAACGCGGCCAGATCGACGTCGCTCGCCAGCGGCGTGTTGCGGGACGAGGCCTTGAGGATCTCCGTGCGCGCGTCGGCGTCCGGCGGCGGCACGTTGACCAGGCGCTCCAACCGGCCAGGCCGCAGCAGTGCGGGGTCGATCAGCTCCGGGCGGTTGGTCGCCGCGATCACGACGACGTCCCGCAACGGTTCCACGCCGTCCAGTTCGGTGAGCAGTGCGGCAACCACGCGGTCGGCCACGCCTGCGTCGGAGGACTGGCCTCGGCGCGGGGCGAGGGCGTCCACCTCGTCGAGGAAGATCAGGGCCGGGGCGGCGTCGGCGGCTCGGCGGAACAGTTCGCGGACCGCCCGTTCGGACTCGCCGACGAACTTGTCCATCAGCTCGGCGCCCTTGACGGTCAGGACGTTCAGCTGGCCAGTGCCTGCCAGCGCGCGTACCAGGAAGGTCTTGCCGCATCCCGGCGGGCCGTACAGCAGCACGCCGCGCGGCGGGTCCACGCCCAGGCGGGCGAAGGAGTCCGGGTAGCGCAACGGCCACAGCGCGGCCTCGGTGAGCGCCTGCTTGACCTCGACCATGTCGCCGACGTCGTCCAGCGTCAGCCCGCCGGTCTGGATGGTGTCCGAAGCGGACATCGAGATCGGCCGCACGGTGTTCAACGCGGCCAGCAGATCCTCTTGTCCCACACGGGGTTCCGCGGCCTCGCGCTGCCGCAGCGCCGCCCGCACCGCCGCCTCCCTGCGCAGCGCGCACAGGTCGGCCGCCACGAACCCGGGCGTGCGTTCAGCCACTGCTCCCAAGTCCACATCGGACTCCAGCGGAACGTCGCGCAGCAGCACCCGCAACAGCTCCGTGCGGATGGCACCGTCGGGCAACGGCAGCGTCAGCTCGCGGTCCACCAGATCAGGCGCCCGCAGCCGGGCGTCGACCGACTCCGCGCGAGCGGACGTGACGACCAGCGCCAGGTTAGGCCGGGAGATGGCCGTGCGCAGGAGGTCGAGCACCACCGTCGCGACAGGAGGCGGAGTCGACGGCAGCAGTGCGTCGATGTCCGTCAACAGCAGGACCGTCGGCCGCTCGGGCACACCGGCGATCGCGTCGCCCAACTGCTTGGCCATCGCGCCCGGCTCCAGCACGGAGATGCTCGGGGCGGCCAGCTCGACGATCGAGGCGTCCACCGACCGCGCCACCGCACGGACCAGAGTCGCTTTGCCGACACCTTCCGGGCCGCTGATCATCGCCGCGAGCCGCGCCGAGGCGCCGAGCTTCGTGAGGAGCTCTGGCTGGCGGAACATCAGCTCCAGCCACTCGGTCAGCCGGCGGGCCTGGTCCTTCTGGCCCACCAGGTCCGTCAACGGCAGGGCCTCGTGCTTCTCCTGCACCACAACAGGAGTCACCTCGGCCGCCGGAGCCTGGGCCGAACGCCACCCCACGACGCTGGAGGGCTGCACGGCCACCGGACCCGCCGGATCGGTGGAGGTGATGGTGATCAGCTCGTTGGTCCACGTCATGCCGATGGCGTTGGACAGCCTGCGGCGCGTCTCGGACACGTTGGCGCCGGGCGGCGGCGCGAGGTCCTGGGGCAGCAGCGAAACGCTGTCGCCGACGGTCAAAACCTTGCCGGTCAACGCCATCCGCACGTGCTCGGGCGTCAGCGCTGTGGTGGCGAGGCGGGAACCCGCGACGGTGATCGAGCGGGCGCCGACCACCTCGACCGGGGCCACGACGATCTCGGAACCCTCGACGATGCCGAGGTTGGTGAGCGTGACGTCGTCGACCAGGACGATGCCCGGCGGGTGGTCGCCCGCGGCGGCGAGTGCGGCGCTCACGCGGGCACCGGTGAGCTTCACGGCGTCCCAGGCGCGCAGGCCCAAGGCGTCGAGCACCTCCGGGTGGAGGCGGACTACGCCGCGCCGGGTGTCCAGTGCGGACGGGGACAGGCGAGCCGTCAGCGTGATCACGCCGCCGACTCTAGTTCCTGTGCAGGTCTCGGGTGCCGTCAACGGCGTCTCAGGGGCGCGGCGCTGAGCTGAGTGGCCACACTTTGGTCACACCAGGCCGTCTGGGACGCCTGTTCGCCCGAACGGAGTCTTCCGGGCGGAACGGACCAACGGCAGGTTGTCCTGTATCCGGACGGGGAGGTCCGGCCGTTGCGCAGCGGCGTGACGTCACCAATTTGGGGGGAAGCCTTCAATGCGCCACAGACGGGCGCATGCCTTTGGCATGCGCGAATTCACACTCGTGCTGGCCATTTCGGCCGGTTTCATCACACCTGTCGCAAATGCTGCGCCCGCACCGGCTGAATTGCCGGACGAGGCGTCTGCCACGGCGGCGGCGCGGAAGTTCGACAAGCCGGTGAAGGTGTCCGGTCTGACGACGGAAGCGTCGGAGACCACGGCGAACCCGAACGGCAAGATGACTTTCACTCAGACGCTGAAACCGGAGAGAACGAAGCGTGGGGACAAGTGGGTTCCCGTTGACACGAAGCTGCGCAAGCACTCGGACGGGTTGATCCGTCCGGATGCGGCTGTGGTGGACGTCCAGATCGCGGGCAAGGGCATGGGCAAGCCGCTCGCTTCGGTGGCGAAGGATGGTGTCGAGGTCGGTCTGTCCTGGCCGGAAGCGTTGCCGGAGCCGAAGATCGAGAGTGCCAGGACGACGTATTTCGACGTGTGGCCTGGTGTCGACCTCACGGTCGAGGTGACGGCGATCGGGTTCAGTCAGCTACTGGTGGTGAAGACGCCGGAGGCGGCGAAGTCGGAGAAGTTGCGCAAGGTCACTTATGGCTCGCTTGTCAAGGGCGGCAAGCTGAGTCAGCACGATGGGTTGCTGGAAGTGAAGGACGACAAGGGGACCGTGCGGTTCACCGGTGATGCGTCGCAGATGTGGGATGCGACTGGTCGTCCGGCCAGGACGGGCGTGGAGGTCACCGACAGCACCATCTCGGTGTTGCCGGACCAGGCGTTCCTGGCTTCGCCGGAGACGAAGTTCCCGGTGTCGATCGACCCGAGCTACGGCTGGGCCGGGTACAAGAACCACCACGCGGTGACCCAGCAGAGCTTTCCGGAAGCTCGCAACTACGACCGCACCGACGGCGCGCTGAGCGACCTCAAGGCCGGCTGGCACAGCAGCACCGGTTTTTCGCACTCCTACGTCGAGATGAACACCGTGCCGATGGCCGGCAAGTGGATTCACTCCGCGAAGCTCGCGGCGAGGGTCATTCACTCCGCGAACTGCGACCTGGTCGAACCGACCGGCCTGTGGAGCACCGGGATGATCGGCCCCGACACCAGGTTCAACGCCGAGCCACCGCGGTTTGGCAAGCAGTCGACGACCAACAAGAAGAACAACGCCGACTTCTGCCCAACTGATGGTGCGACCGAGTTCGACGTGCTCGGGGCGATGCGGACCACGGCCGAGAACAGGGTCTCGAACTGGACTTTCGTGCTCGCGAGCGACAACGAGGCAAACAAGAACGACAGGGCGTGGCGCCGGTTCGACCTCAACCCGGTGCTGACGGTCGAATACAACTCCTACCCGTCCAAGGCTCAGGACCTGAGTCTGGAACGCGGCCTGCTGCCCTGTGGCGAGGGCGGTCCCGCGAATAGGGTGTACGTGCCGACCACGACACCACGCATGCGTGGTGTCGTCTCGGACCCGGATGGTGGTGTGCTCAACTCGCAGTTCGCGTTGCACAAGGGGCCGGTGGGCAACAGTTCCTCCATCGCGGCCTACTTCGTCCGGGACACGCCGTCCGGTTCCTACGCCGAGACGCAGGTCGCTCCAGGCGTGATCAACCAAGACGGCATCTACAACTGGTCGATCAGCTCGGACGACGGGGAGCTGACCTCCGGGTGGAAAGGCAACTGCGAGTTCGTTGTCGACACGGTGAAGCCGGTTGTGCCGGTGGCGTCGTCGGTCGAGTATCCGGCGTCGGTGCCGGGTGGTGGTGTTGGTGTGACGGGCACGTTCGAGCTGGATTCGGTGAAGTCGGCGAGCGATGACGTCGTGAAGTTCCTCTACTCGTTCACCGAGGACGGCGGTGACTCCTTGAACAAGGAGATGCCGGCCGGGGTGGATGGGAAGGCGACGATTCGGTGGACGCCGCGGTCGGCGGGTACGCAGACGTTGTTCGTCAAGACGGTGGACCGGGCGGGCAACCTCTCCGATCTGCGGCGGTACGAGTTCCTCGTGCTGGCCGGTGGACATCCCGCGGTGTACTGGAAGCTGGACGGCACGCTGACCGACAGCAATGGCGGCAACGCGTTGACGCCGGTCGGCAGTCCGAACCTGGCCGCGATGGGTTACGCGGGCAAGGGTGCCGGTTTGAGCGGCGCGCAGGACTACCTCACAGCTGCGGCGGTGGTGGACACGTCGAAGAACTTCACGGTGTCGGCGTGGGCGAAGCTGGACAACGGTGATTTCGGTCGCGCTGTGTTGTCCACTGTGGATTCGTCGGTGCTCAGCTCCAGCCTGTACTACAACCAGGAGAACAAGCGCTGGACGTTCGGCATGACCGCCACGGGCAACAAGAACGACCTCAAGGTGGTGTACTCGCGCAACGAAGCGCAGATCGGTGTCTGGACCCACCTGACCGGCACGTACGAAGCCACGACCAAGACCCTCGCGCTGCACGTCGACGGCATCAAGCAGGGCGAGACCAGTGGGCTGGAAGCCTGGCAGGCCTCGCAGCTGCTGGTGGGGCGGCACCGCTGGAACGGCCAGGACGCCAGTGGTTTCGCCGGCACGATCGACGAGCTGAGGGTCTACAACCGCACGCTGAACGAGGCGGAGATCAAGATGCTGGCGAAGCAGGCCGGTATCCGCGCCTACTACAAGATCGGTGAGGGTACCGGTACCACGACCAAGGACGAGGTGACCGGCAGGACCGCGACCCTCACCGGCAAGATCGGCTGGGAGAAGGACGGCGACCACACCTCCCTGCTCCTCAACGGTCCCGACGCGGAGGGCAAGCCGCAGGACCTCGAGGCCTACGCCTCGACCCCGTCACCCGGCATCCGCACGGACCGGACATACACAGTCTCCGCGTTCGCGCGACTGGATCTGAGTGCACACGAGGACAAGCCCAGGACGATCGTGAGCCTCGTTCAGGGCGGAGCCTCGCAGCTCGACCTCCGCTACGGCGGTGCGTCGAAGAAGTGGGAGTTCGTGATGGGCGGCACCACTGTGGCGACCGCCTACCGGGCCGAACTGGAGGAGTGGGTGTACCTGACGGCGGTGCACGACACGACGAACTCCGAGATGCGGCTCTACCTCAACGGTGTGTACATCACCCGTGCTCCGTTCACGGGCGGATCGCCGCAGACTCAGTCCACTGTGGAGTTCGGTCGGCTGACACCGGCGACTGCTCCGGGTTCTTTCTGGAAGGGCGGCATCGACGACGTCCGCGTCTACGCCGGTGCGCTCTCGGACGAGGAGATCCTGGCACAAGCCGTCCGCAGCTGACCTCTCGCCTACTCCCGCAAAGGAAGATCATGCGTGTCCACACCAGGTGGTCGCGCGCTCTAGCCGTGTCGCTGGGCTGGGTCATGATCGCCGGCGTCGTCACCGCGACGCCGGCGCTCGCCCAGGCCACGGGCAGAGACGTGCGCAAACCAGATACCCAGACCGAGAAGAGCGTTCCCGGCGAGCTCGCGAAGCTGCGGCCGGTCAACCAGATCACGGCGACCAACCAGCCGGTCGCGAAGGCCGCCTGGCCGGTGCCGAGCAAGTCGGACGTCACCGCCTCCGGTGACTTCCGGCAGGCGGGCATCTCCCCGATCAAGGTCAGCAGGACGGACGTGACCCCGGTGCGGGTCGAGACGTTCAGTCAGGACACGTCCGCGAAAGTCGGCGTGGCCGGTGTCGTGCTGAAGGTGTCCGACAAGTCGGGCAAGTCACCCGGCAAGACGTCGGTTCAGCTCGACTACGCAGGCTTCGACAAGGCCTACGGTGGCGACTACGGCTCGCGGCTGCGGTTGGTGCAGCTGCCGGAGTGCGCTCTGTCCACACCGGACAAGCCGGAGTGCCGGACTCGGACGCCGCTGGCGTCGAGCAACGACGTCAAGGCGAAGAAGCTGACCGCGAAGGACGTCGTTGCCACCTCTGGCCCGATGGTGCTGGCGGCCGAGCCCGCAGCGGGTGGTGCCGGCGGTTCGTTCCAGGCGACCACTTTGTCTCCGGCTGGCAGTTGGACCGCGGGCAGTTCGAGTGGTGACTTCACCTACAGCTACCCGATCAAGCTGCCGGGTTCGGTGGGCGGGAACGCGCCGCAGGTGGCACTGGGCTACTCGTCCGGTGGCGTCGACGGGCGCACCAGCGCGACGAACAACCAGGCTTCGTCGGTCGGTGACGGCTGGGACCTCAGCGCGGGCGGGTTCATCGAGCGCCGCTACAAGAGCTGCGGTGAGGACCTCAACGCCGCGATCGGCCAGCAGAAGACCGCTGACCTGTGCTGGGTGACGGACAACGCCACCATCCAGCTCGCCGGCATCTCCTCGGAACTGGTGAACATCCCCGGCACGAACCAGTGGCGCGCCAAGAACGACGACGGTTCCAAGATCGAGCGCCTCAACCGCACGCCGGTGGCGGGCGGCGACGACAACGGCGAGTACTGGAAGGTCACGACGCCGAACGGCACCCAGTACTTCCTGGGCTCGCGTGAGGCCGAGTCGACGTTGACGACACCGGTGTTCGGCAACCACCCCGGCGAGCCGTGCTGGGCACAGGGCAAGCCGTTCAAGGAGCTGTCGTGCCGCCAGGCCTGGCGGTGGAACGTCGACTACGTGGTGGACCCGAAGGGCAACGTCACCCGGTTCTACTACCAGGTCGAGAAGAACCGCTACGGCTCGCTGGCCCCGGCCGGCGGGGCGGTGCACGTGCTTTCAGGGGGCTCCGAACGCACCGACTC